>DATAMX010000094.1:0-5126 GCA_036260475.1 Gaiellaceae bacterium
TCGCTGGGTGCGCCGCATGTACTCCTCCACGGCCAGGAGGAACGTCCGGTCGGATGCGATCTCGAGCAGCTGGCACTTCGTCTCGTCGTCGAGGTCGCGCTCGCGGGCGAGCTCCTCGAGGAAGCTCGGGATGGACCCACCCTTCGAGAGGGCGGACATGCGCAGGAAGATCCGGCGCGTCTCCGCGTCCTGCGAGATGGCCTCGAACGCCTCGATGTCCTCGAGCCAGTGAGCGGTCACCGCGGGCTGAACGCGGCCGGCGGTCGCGTGGATACGGTTTTCGCCCAGGGGCGCTGAGCTATATTCGGACGAAGGTCGGGGATGCAGGAGATGCTCATCTACGGCGTCAGCTTCGACTTGGTCGGCAAGCAGCCGATCGTCCTGTTGAAGACCGCCGACGGGAACAAGTTCCTCCCGATCTGGATCGGGCACCCCGAGGCGGCGGCGATTCTCATGAAGCTGCAGAGCCAGGCGCCGCCGCGGCCGATGACCCACGACCTCCTGAGCGACATGCTCGAGCAGCTCGGCGCGCAGATCGTCCGCATCACCGTCACGGAGCTGCGCGAGAACACGTTCTACGCGCGGATCACCCTGCAACAGGACGGCGGCGAGATCGAGGTCGACTCGCGGCCCTCGGACGCGATCGCGCTCGCGATCCGCGCGGAGGCGCCGATCTTCGCCGCCGACCACGTCATCGAGGAGTCGGCGATCGAATTCGAAGGCGAGGAGATCGACCAGGACCGGCTGGACGAAGAGGTGGCGAAGTTCAGGAGTTTCCTCGACGAGGTCACGCCCGACCAGTTCGCCGAGGAGGTCGAGGAGACAGAGGAGATCGAGGAGACCGAGGAAGAAGAGGAAGAGGACTAGTACAGCACTGCGACGGCGAGGGCGACGCCGTTGAAGATGCCGTGCACCACCATCCCCGGATAGACGCTCTTCGTGCGGTCGCGCAGCCAGGCGAGCGCGATGCCGAACGGGACGAGGACGAGCAGCGCCTCGACGAGCCCGTGCGCGAGCCCGAAGCTGACACCGACGATGACGATCGCCGGCCGGCGGCCGAGGAATCCGAGCAGGGACTGCCCCACTCCGCGGAACGTCAGCTCTTCGACCACCGGAGCGACGAGCGCGTAGAGCACGACGTTCGCCGCGAACGCGCCCGCGTGCGCGGGCTCCCAGTGCGTCGGCGTGAGGCCCTGCTCCTTGCCCGGGCTTTGGGGGAGCGGAAGGGTGGACACGATCGCCTCGAGGACGTAGATCGCGGCGACGGCCGCGAGCGCGTAGCCGGCGACGCGTGACAGCGACGGGCGCGGAAGGCGGAGCGCGAGCAGGTCGCGCCGACCGGAGGCGATCCAGAGCACTGCTCCCATCCAGATCGCATAGACGACCAATCCGCCGGCGAACCCCGAGTAGCTGTAGACGTCGTTGTGCGCATTGCTCGACGTGCTGCTCGAGCCCGCGAAGCGCGCGGCGTAGTTGAGCGCGGCGAGCAGGGCGACGAGGCCCGTCCATGCGGCGAGGCGTGCGCGATCCACTTCCTGATCCTAGGGTGTAGGCAGTGAGGCACTTCAGCCCCGAGGAGGCGAACGCGGAGCTCGAGCACGTCCGTCCGCTCGTCGAGCGCATGGTCGAGCATCGCCGCGCGCACATCGCGGCGCTCGCGCAGCAGGAGGAGCTCGAGGGCCGCATCCGCGGCAACGGCGGCGGCATTCCACCCGCCGTGCTCGCCGACGCGAGCGCCGCGGTCGAGCGCGAGGCCCGCTCGCTCGCCCATGCCGTCGACGCGATCGCCGAGCGCGGCGCGGAGGTGAAGGACGTGGACGAAGGGCTGATCGACTTCCCGACGCTGTACCGCGGGGAGACCGTGCTCCTGTGCTGGCGCCTCGGTGAGGAAGACATCCGGTACTGGCACCGCATCGAGGACGGCTTCGCCGGGCGCCGGCCGGTGGAAGAGTTGGACGAGCCGACGTCGAAGTAGGAAGACCGTATGCCGTTCTGGCACCGAATCGCCATCGCCGCCGGCGTGTTCGTCACCGTCTGGCTGCTCGAGCGCGTCGTCGACTGGTGGCTCAGCCGACGCACGCTGCCGCCCGAGTCGATGACCCGCTACCGCGTGCTCCGCCGAAGCGTCAGCTCGGCGATCCTCGTCATCGGCTTCTTCTCCGCCCTCCTCGTGATCCCGCAGGTGCGCGCCGTCGCAGGCGGCCTCCTCGCATCCTCCGCGGTGCTCGCGCTCATCGTCGGGTTCGCCTCGCAGCGGACGCTTGCGAACTTCGTCGCAGGCATCCTCATCGCGCTCACCCAGCCGATCCGTCTGGGCGACCGCGTGAGCTACGGCGGTGTCGACGGGGTGATCGAGGACATCGGAGTCACGTATACGTTCATCCGCACGACGGACGGCTCGCGCCTCGTCGTGCCGAACGACAAGCTCGCCTCCGACACGATCCTAAACTCCTCCATCCGCAACCGGGAGACCCTCGCGGAGATCACCCTCCAGCTGCCGCTCGCGTGCGACCTCGAGGCTGCCGTCGGGGCCCTGCGCGACGAGATGGCCGACGAACGCGACGCAGCGGTGGTCGTCACCGGGCTGGACGGCAACGCCGTCGTGACCGTTCGAGCCGCCGCGCCGGACGCCGCCGCCGCGTTGCAACTCGAGAGCGAGCTTCGCCTGCGGGCGCACGCGCGTCTGCGAGCGCTCGGCGTCTTCGCATGAGCGCGTACCGCCGCCGCAAGCGTCGCGACCAGCTGCGCAAGCACCGCGTGCGGAAGCGCGCGATCGTCGTCGCGCTGATCCTGGCGCCGTTCCTGCTCGTCGCGGCGACGCTCGGCGGGGAGGCCGCGTTCAGCTCGAGCTGCAACCTCCGCGCGCTCCGGCCGGTCGCCGTCGGGCAGAACTCCGTCGTCTACGCGGCGAACGGCTCGGAGCTCGGCGTCATCCCTGCCGAGCGCAACCGGACACCCGTCTCGCGCGGCCGGATCAGCTCGTGGATGCCGGAGGCCACCGTCGCGATCGAGGACAGACGATTCTACGAGCACGGAGGCGTCGACCCGATCGGGATCGCGCGCGCCGTCGTCGCCGACGTCCGCGCGGGCCGGATCGTCCAGGGCGGCTCGACGATCACCCAGGAGCTCGTGCGCAACCTCTACCTGTCGCGTGCCCAGACGCTGCAGCGGAAGCTCACGGAGGCGTGTCTCGCCATCAAGCTCGGCCGGCACTGGTCGAAGCAGCGCATCCTCACCGCATACCTCAACCAGGTCTACTACGGCAACCATGCGTACGGGATCGAGGCTGCGGCCGAGACGTACTTCTCGGAGCCCGCGCGTGCGCTGACGCTCGACCAGGCCGCGCTGCTCGCGGGCTTGCCGCAGGCGCCGTCGATCTACGACCCGTTCGTGCGGCCGGACGACGCTCTCGCGCGACGCGACGAGGTGCTGCACGCGATGCTCGTCAACGACGACATCACCACCGAGCAATACCTGGCTGCGCGCGCCGACAGGCGGCTTCATCTTCACCCCGGCACGCGTTATTCGTCGATCCGCGAGCCGTACTTCTTCGGGTACGTGGAGGACCTGCTGCAGCAGGAGTACGGGACGAACACCGTCCGCGAAGGCGGGCTCAAGGTGTACACGACCATCCGCCCCGGGCTCCAGCGCGCCGCGACCGCAGCCGTGACGCACGTGCTCGACCGGCCGACGGATCCGGCGGCCGCGATCGTCGCGGTCGATCCGAGCGACGGGGCGATTCGCGCAATGGCTGCGGTGACGCCGGGCAGGCGTGGCAACCAGTTCAACTTCGTGACGAGCGGCGCACGCCAGCCGGGGTCGACGTTCAAGACGATCGCGCTGACCACGGCCGTGTCGGAGGGGTTGAACCCCTTCACGACGACATACCTGTCGGCGCCGTTCTACTACGCGCCGCTGAAGTGGAACGTGCAGACGTACGAGCACACCTACGCCGGCGACGAGCTACTCGCCAGCGCGACCATCCAATCGGACAACACCGTGTACGCGCGGCTCGCGCTCGACATCGGCGCGAAGAACATCGTCGACATGGCGCGCAGGCTCGGGATCCGCACCTCTCCGCTCACGGCGAGCCCGTCCATCGCGCTCGGCGCCGAGAGTGTGACGCCGCTCGAGGAGGCGAGCGCCTACGCGACGCTCGCAGCGGGCGGCGTCTATTCGAAGCCCATGGCGATCACGAAGGTCGTGCTCGCGGATGGGAAGGTGGACGCTGCGGCCGGCTGGGGCAAGCCGCAGCGCGAGCGCGTCATTCCGGACTGGGTCGCGAGCACGGTGACGCAGGTGCTGATGCAGAACATGCTGTACGGCACAGGCCGCGGCGCCCACGTCGCCGGGCGGTCCGACGCGGGCAAGACGGGAACGACGGACAACTACGCCGACGCCTGGTTCTCGGGTTATACGCCCAGGCTCGAGGCAACGGTCTGGATCGGCTATCCGCAGGGCGAGGTGCCGATGCTCGACGTGCATGGAATCGCCGTCTCCGGGCCGACGTTCCCGGCCGACATCTGGCATCTCTTCATGGAGGCGGCCGATGGGAGCCGCGCGGACGTTCCGTTCCCCGCGCCGACGACGAAGCCGGTCTGGCTGCCGTGGAGGGGGTTGTACGAGTACGGCCTCTCGTACGGGGCGACTCCGGCGGCGACGACGACGACGGCTGCACCGGCCGCGAAGCCGAAGACACAGTCGGTGAGGACGACGACGATGACCTCCACGTCGACGCCGACGACCACCGCTGCGCCGCCGGCCACGACGACCACGCCGCCCGAGACGACGGACACGACGCAGACGACGACGCCCTAGCTCGCCGTCGCCGTCGCGGCCGCGGTGGTGATGGTCGCGGTCGTATCGGTGGTGGTCGCCGGGGCAGTGGTCGCGGTGAACGTCGTCGTCGTGACGACCGCGGTCGTCGGCGGCGGAGGCCGCGTCGTCGTGACGTGATGGGTCGTAGTCGGGATCGTGGTCGTAGGCCGCGTGGTCGACGGCACGCCCGTTGTCGTCGGCGCCGTCGTCTGCGCTGTCGTCTGCGCCGTGGTCGTCGGCGTCGACTTCGCGTGCGGGTGAGTCGAGGGAAGGGTCGCCGCGGGGAGCGCCGGCCCGTTGGAGTCACG
>DATAMX010000098.1:0-9887 GCA_036260475.1 Gaiellaceae bacterium
TCGAGCACGAAGCGGCCGGAGTGGTCGAGCATGCCCGCGCCGACGAGCTCCGCCACCGCGTCGACGAGACCGGAGCCGCACAGGCCCACGGGCTCGCAGTCGCCGATCACGGTGAGCTCGACCTGGCCGTCCGCGATTCTCACGCCCTCGATGGCGCCGTCGGCGGCGCGCATGCCGCAGCGGATCTGGGCCGCTTCGAACGCGGGCCCGGCCGGGGCGGCGGTCGCGAGCGTCTTCGCGGAGGAGCCGAGCACGATCTCCGAGTTCGTGCCGACGTCGATGAACAGGCGCACGCGGCGGTCGAGCGTGATGCCGGTCGCGAGGATCCCGGCGACGATGTCGGGGCCGACGTACGCGCCGAGCGCGGGGAACGTGACGGCGGGCGCGCGGCGGTGGACGGCGACGCCGAAGTCGGCGGCGGTCGCCTCGGGCATGCGCCGCGTGACCACGGTGAAGGGCGCCATCGACAGCGGCTCCGGGTCGATGCCGAGCGCGATCTGGATCATCGTCTGGTTGCCGGCGACGACGATCTCGTACACGTCGGCCGCGTCGACGCCTGCCTCCGCGCACACCTCGTCGGTGAGCTGCTGGAGCGTCTCGTGCGCGTGCGTCTGCAACCGTGCGAGCGCGCCGTCCTCCATCATGATCGCCGAGATGCGCGAGATGACGTCCGCGCCGAAGGGCTGCTGGGCGTTGAGGACCGAGCGCACCGCCTTCGGCAGGCCCGTCTCGAGGTCGAGGAGCGTCGCGACCACCGTGGTCGTGCCGAGGTCGAAGGCGATGGCGTGGCGGGTGCCGCTCGTGTCCCCCTCCTCCACGTCGATGAGCACGTCGTCGGCGAGGACGGCGGTCACCTTCCAGTCGGCGCGGCGGAGCGTTCCGCCGAGCTCGCGCACGATGTCGAGCGGCACGCGCGGCTCGACGTCGTCCATCGCGGCGAGCAGCCGCTCGAGATCGGACTGCTGGTCCTCGAGCGTCGCCTCGTCGAGCTCGACGTAGCGCTTCTGCACCGCCGGGCGGAGGATGACGTGACGGCCGACGCCGGCGAGCGCGGCCTTCGGCCGCGTCTGCAGCGGCGGCACCTCGATCGTGAGATCCTCCTGCGTGCTCGCGCGGCACGCGAGGCGCCAGCCGCTCTTCAGCTCCTCGATCGTGAACGCGCGGGGATCGACCGCGCTGATCGGCGCGTTCCCGGAGACGACCTTGACCTTGCATTTCTTGCACGTGCCGTGGCCTCCGCAAGTCGAGTCGATGGCGACGCCGTTCCAGCTCGCGGCGTCGAAGATCGTCGTCCCGGCGAGCACGCGCGCCTCCTTGACCGCGCGGTCCTCGCCCGACTGGAGGAAGCGCAGGCGGACGCGGTCGGGATGCTGCTCCTCCGGGAGGTCGACGACCGCGCTCATGCCGTCGCCGCGGCCTGCTTCTCGCGGTACATGCGGATCCACGTCGCGCCCCACTCGTCGCGTCCGAGGAGGAAGTCGGTCGCGCGCACCGCCTCGACCATCTCCGGCCGGCGCGAGTCCATGATCGCGCTCGTCAAGCCGTGGCTCTGTGCGACGGCGAGGAACGCCGCGCCGAGCGTGTGCCGCCCGGGGAGCCCGAACGAGGTGTTGCCGGCGCCGCACGTCGTGTTCACGCCGAGCTCGTCGCGCAGCAGGTGCAGCGTCTCGATGAAGAGCGTGACCGCGCGCGGCTCCGCGCCGATCGGCATCGCGAGCGGGTCGATGATGACGTCCTCGGGCGGGATGCCGTGGTCGCCCGCAACCGAGACGATCTTCTTCGCGATCTCGACGCGCCGCTCGGGCTCCATCGGGATGTCCTCCGCGTTCGCGAGCCCGATGACGGCCGCGCCGTGGCGCGCGACGATGGGGAGGATCGCCTCGAGCCGCTCGTCCTCGCCGGTGACGGAGTTGACGAGGGCCTTGCCCTCGTACGCGGAAAGGCCGGCCTCGAGCGCCTCGATGACGGACGAGTCGATGCAGAGCGGCACCTCGGTGAGCCCTTGCACGAGCGGGATCGCGGCGCCCATGAGCGCGACCTCGTCCGCGAGCGGGTCGCCGACGTTGACGTCGAGCATGTCGGCGCCGCCCGCGACCTGCTGCGCGACGTCGGTCTCGAGCTGAGAGAGGTCGCCCGCCTGGAGCTGTGCCTGGAAGGCCTTGCGCCCGGTCGGGTTGATCCGCTCCCCGATGACGCAGAACGGCTGGTCGGGGCCGATGACGACGGTCTTAGACGGCGACTGGACGACTGTTTGCACGTGACTCCCTGGTCGGAATGCCGAGGCGTTGGCAGAGGCGGGCGATGCCTGCCTCCTTGCGGAAGCTGATGAGGTGGAGGCCGGCGACGCCGGGCAGCGAGCGCGCGTGCTCGGCGAGCTCGCACGCGACCTCGAAGCACTCGGCCTCGGGGTCGGCCGCGCGCTCGCAGCGCTCGATGACGGCGGCGGGGACTTCGATGCCCGGCACCTTGGCGTCGATGAAGCGGAGCGCGCTCGGCGAGCGGACGAGGCAGATGGACGGGATGAGCGCGCACTGCGAGGCGAGGCCCTTGTCCACGGCCTCGTGCATGAACGCCTCGGTCTGCTCCGGGCGGAAGCCGACCTGGAGCTGGAGGAAGCGCGCGCCCGCGCGCACCTTCTTCAGCGCGCGGTCGACGCGGTAGTCGTACGGCGGAGCGCCGGCGTTCTCGACTGCGCCGAGGAAGAGCCGCGGAGCCGGGTCGATCTTGCGGCCGGAGAGGTACGTGCCGTTCGCCATCGTCCGCCCGAGCGCGAGCAGCTGGATCGAGTCGAGGTCGAACACGCGCCGCGCTTCCGGCTCGTCGCCGGCGGTGACGTCGTCGCCCGTGAGGCAGCAGATGTTCTCGATGCCGTGCAGCGCGGCGCCGGCGATCTCCGCCTCGAGCGCGAGGCGGTTGCGGTCGCGGCAGGTGAGCTGCATGACGGGCTCCATCCCGAGCTGCTGCAGCGCGATGGCGACCGCGAGCGGCGAGGCGTGCGCGTGCGCGGCGGTGTTGTCGGTCGCGTTGACCGCGTCGACGTACTCCTCGTACGGGGCGAACTTCTCGTAGACGCCCGCGGTGTCGACGGTGAGGAGCTCGGCGGTGACGACGAAGCGTCCCGCCGCGACGGCGTCCTCAAGCCTCGACATGCCAGCCCTTGGGCGTCTGCTTGTCGCGGCCGGTGTAGAGGTTGACCCACGAGGATGTTCCCTGGAGTCGGTTGTCGACGGGCGGGCGGATGTCGTGGATCTCGTGCGCCCACGGGAGGCGGCGCGAGCGCTCCACCGCCTTGACCCACACGCAGCGCATCTCGGGCTTGACCTCACAGTGCCCGTCGGGGCGGACGCCGCCGCAGGGCCCGTTGCGGAGCGTCTTCGGGCATTCCATCGGGCACGTGAGGCCGGTCGAGTGCAGGACGCACTGGCCGCACATGTGGCAGCCGAAGATCGGCTTCTTCACTGCCGCTTCGACGGCGGCGATCACGCCGGGACTGCGCTCCGGCGACGTGCGATCAGATCCTTCGCGAGGCGGACGGCGGAGGACGCGTCGGCCGCGTATCCGTCGGCCCCGACGCGGTCGGCGTACTCCTGCGTGACGGGCGCGCCCCCGACCATGACGATGACGTCGTCGCGGATGCCGGCCTTCTCGAGCGCGTTGATGTTCGCCTTGAACATCGGCATCGTCGTCGTGAGGAACGCGGAGAAGCCGACGATGTCGGGCTTGTGCGCGTTGATCGCGTCGATGAACGTCTCGGGCGCGACGTTCACGCCGAGGTCGTGGACGGTGAAGCCGGCGCCCTCGAGCATGATGTTGACGAGGTTCTTGCCGATGTCGTGGACGTCGCCCTTGACGGTGCCCATGACGTAGGTGCCGATCTGCTGCGCGCCGGTCTCGGCGAGGAGCGGGCGGAGGATGTCGAGCGCGCCCTGCATCGCGCGTGCGGCGATGAGCATCTCGGGGACGAAGAAGTCACCGCGCTCGAAGCGCGCGCCGACCTCCTCGAGCGAGGGGATGAGCGCGTCGTAGAGCATCTTCTCCGGATCCATGCCGTCGGCGAGTCCGGCGTTCGTGAGGTCCTTCACCTCGGGCGCGTTGCCGATGAGCGTGTTGTCGTAGAGGCCCTGGAGGATCTCGTCGTGGGTCATGCGGCACCTCGCAGTTGGAGTGAGAGGGAGTTCGCTTCTGCTTTGAGGAGTGGCGCGAGCTCGTCGATCCGCGGGCGGAGGCGCGTCGTCGGGCCGGAGATCGAGAGCGCGGCGATTGCTGCGCTGTTGCCGCCGAGGACCGGTGCGGCCATGGCGGTGAGCCCGACCTCGAGCTCGTCGATCGAGGTCGCGTAACCGCTTGCGCGGATCTCGTTCGATTGCGCGTGGCCCGCGCCGCCGAAGGTGAGGAAGCACTTGCCGTTCGCGGCGAGCTCGAACGGAACGCGGCGGCCGACCCAGTCGGTTACGCCGACGAAGTGGGCGGTGTCCTCCTGCGCGAGATGCTCGACGCCGTCGAGGCCGGGGACGGCGAGGTTGATCGTCTCGCCGGAAGCGTCGGCGAGACGGCGAAGGGACGGAGCCGCGAGCTCGACGAGGGTCTGCGATGCGTCGCGGCTCGCATACCTGAGCAACACCGGGCCGGGTCGAAGCCGGCCGCGCTCGCCGAGTCGCTGGACGAGACCCTGGCGCTCCAGAGCCGAGACGAGTCGAGAGGTCGTGCTCTTTGGAAGCCCGGAGCCCTCCGAGAGCTCCCCGATCGACGGCGGCTCGGCGGACTCGACGACGCGCACGAGCAGCTGCGCCGCGCGCTCGATCGCTTGGGTACCTGTCGTCTCGGTCGCCATCTCAGATAGTGGAACGTGTGTTCCAGCATTGTGGCGCCCGTTGGGCAGCGCGTCAATCTTCGAGCAGCGGCGACCAGACCCCCGCGCACGGTCCCGGCGAGACCTATTTCAGGATGTTCACGGCCCGTGCCACCACCATCACGGCGAGGCTCAGGCTGATCGACGACTGCACGAGCATGAGCATCTTCGCCCACCGGCTGAGCGGCAGCGCGTCCGTCGGGCTGAACGCCGACGAGTTCGTGAACGACACGAACAGGTAATCGAGGAACTTCGGCTGCCACCCGCCCGCCAGTAGCGCCGGCTCGGTCTGCTGCGGGAAGAGGAAGTCGCGCGCGTGCGGCGCGCACTTCGGCCGCTCGAGCGGGCCGCCGCCGTCGAGCTGCCAGAACCACAGCGCGAACACGAGCACGTTCACGACCCACATGTGCACGGCGGCGCGCAGCAGGACGGGCGCGTTCGCCGACGCGCCGTTCACGAGCAGGTGAATCAACAAGATGATCGACGCGCCGTTCGCCGCGCTCAGGACCCCGATCAAGCCGATCGCCAGCCAGCGCCTGGTCACGCGGAGCTGCCGCTCGCCCCACTCGAGGCTCCGCATCAGCGGGCCCGCAGGAACGGTGACGACGAGCGCCGCGAGCAGCACGACCGTCAGCGCCGGCACGACCCAGCGCACGACCGAGAACGCGCCCGCCGAGCTCCCGGCGATGAACCGGCTCGGCAGGTCGACGTACAGGCCCGCCGCCGCGACGATCGCAGCCGTCGGCCACAGCGGCGATTCGCCGAGCGACGCCTCGACCTCGTCCAGCCGCGTCTCCACTCCGAAGAGTGTGACGAGGGCTCAGGCCGGCACCGGCTCCGAGACCGGCACGGCCTCGCGCTCCGGGCGCCTGATCGTCAGCGACAGCCCCGACGCGAGCAGGCACATGACGCCCGCGCAGACGAACGCGAACGTGTAGCTCCCGAACCAGCCGCGCGACGCGCCCGCCGCCCACGCGGCGAACGCGGCGCCGATCTGGTGCGACGCGAACACCCACCCGAAGACGACGCCCGCCCGCTGCGCGCCGAACGTGTCCGCCGTCAGCGCGACCGTCGGCGGCACCGTCGCCACCCAGTCGAGCCCGTAGAAGACGGCGAACGCGACGAGCGCCGCCGTCGACCCGAACGCGTACGGCAGCGCGATGACCGCGAGCCCGCGCAGCCCGTAGTACCACGCGAGCAGCTTGCGCGGATCCATCCGGTCGGTGAGGAAGCCCGACACCGTCGTCCCGATCACGTCGAAGATCCCCATGAGCGCGAGGAGCGACGCGCCCGCCACCTCCGTCATGTGGTGGTCGACGGCGGCCGGGATGAGGTGCGTGCCGATGAGCCCGTTCGTCGACAGCCCGCACACGAAGAACGTCGCGACGAGGAGCCAGAACGTCTGCGACCTCACACCGATCAGCAAGCCGTCGATGGCGGGACGGAAGGGCCGCGCCGGCCGCTCGGGAACGGGAACGGGCTCAGGCGCGCCGTACGGCTCGAGCCCGACCGACTGCGGCCGGTCGCGCACGAACAGCGCGACGATCGGGAAGACGACCACCATCGCGACCGCAGCGACCGTCACCGACGCGTACCGCCAGCCGAAGTTCGTCACGATCAACGCCAGCGCCGGCAGGAACACCATCTGGCCGCTCGCGTTGCTGGCCGTGAGGATCCCCGTGACGAGCCCGCGCTTGTCCACGAACCAGCGGGTCGCGACCGTCGCCGCGAGCGGGACGGCGACCGCACCGGTCGCGCTCCCGACGACGACGCCCCACAACAGGTCGAGCTGCCACGGCGCCGTCATCACCGTCGTCAGCGACACTCCGACGGCGATGGTCGCGAGCGCGACGAGCATCACCCGCCGCACGCCGAAGCGATCCATCAGCGCCGCCGAGAACGGCGAGGCGAGCCCGTACATGAGGAGGCCGAGCGAGACTGCGAGCGAGATCGTCCCGCGCGACCAGCCGAAGTGGTTCTGGAGCGGCACGATGAGGACGCCGGGCGTCGCCCGGAACCCGGCCGTGGTGATCAGCGTTACGAAGGTGACGCCGACGATGAGCCAGGCGTAGTGACGCCTGCCGTTGACGAGCCGCTCGATCATCTAGAGAGGATCAACGATCCCGCTACGGGGGATATTCGCGACCCTGATGCGGTCGATTACCCCACGCATGCCCAGGCGCGCAGCCATCGGACTCGCCGCCCTCTGGATGCTGGCCACGGTCGGCATCGCCGGCGCCCACGCCGCCCCGCGGACGACGGCCTCGCCCGCCCTGCGGACGGCCGGGCCGTTCATGCTCGACGACATCCGCATCAAGGTAGAAGGAAACTGGGACCTCGCCTGGCAGACCCTCTACCCCGCGCACAAGGTCGTGGCGCGCCGCTCGGTCTACGTCGCGTGCGAGACCTCGACCCCGTGGCCCGCGCCCGTCGAGTCCGTCGCGCTCGTGGGCGTCCACCGCGCGAGCTTCCGCGTGCCCGGCGGCGGGGTCGTCGACGGCGCCGCCGTGGCGGTGCGGATCGCGGTCAAGTGGTACCGGGAGCGCGACCCCTTGACCTTCACGCACGTCTTCCACGTCGTCCCGGTGAACGGTCACTGGACGTGGTTGCTCTCGCCGCAGCGGTACGCGCTGTACCGCCACGACGGCTGCGGGAACTTCCCAGTCGCCTAGCCGTCAGAATCGTGGCGTGGGCCGCGAGCTCCAGCTCTCCGACCTCGAGGGCTTCCTCGCGCTTCCGCGCGTCGCCGTGCTCGCGACCTACCGCCGGGACGGGACCGTGCTTCTCTCGCCCGTGTGGCACACGTGGCGCGACAGCGGCTTCGACGTGCTCACCGAAGCGAAGGACGTCAAGGTGCGGCACCTGCGCCGCGATCCGCGGGCGTCGATCGTCGTCTACGACGACGAGCCGCCGTACCGCGGCGTCGAGATCCGAACGACCGCGACGATCGCCGAGACGGCGACGCGGGACGCGCTTCGCGACGTGGCGGTGCGCTACCTCGGGCGCGAAGCAGGCGAGGCGTACGCCGCCGGCTCGCCCGAGTGCGTGCGCATCCGGCTCGAGCCGGGCAACGTCCGCGCCTGGGACTTCGCCGATATCACACCGTGAGCGCCGACTCGGCGAGGCGCGAGGCGGCTAGGCGCCGAGCTCGCGCACGATTGCCGCTTCCAGCGCGTCGGGCTTGAATCCGAACGGCCCTTCACCGCCCTGGAAGACGATGCGCCGGTCGGAGTCGACCAGATAGAGCCGGTCCGGCCAGCCGCCGTAGGCCGAAGCCACCGCGTTGTCGACACCGTCGATCGCGACGGGCATCCGGACGTCGAGCTTGACGGCGCAGGTCGACGCGACGGAGCGCCGCTCGTCGTCGGTCGCCGGCTCGTGCACCGCGATTCCGGAGCGACGGTTCTCGGGAATGATCCACCCTTCCTCGGGGTGCGCCTCCCGGATGTAGACGAGCAGGAAGTGCACCCGGTCGCCGTATCGCCGGGCGAGATCCTCGAGCGTCCCAACCTGGGCGCGAAAGGGCGGTCAGGTGTACGAGCCGAAGATCAGGGCGACGGGGCGCTCTTCCGCGAGCGCGCCGAGCCGCACCGTGGCGGAACCGTCGAGCCGCGGAAGCTCGAATTCGGGCGCGAGGTCCCCGACCGCGACCTTCGCGGTCATGAGGTTGCGGTACTCCGGGCTCCCGACGACGTCCTGGAGCGTCAGCGGAGAGTCCTTCGGCGCGTTGCCGCGGCCGTGCCGGAGCTGCGAGACCACCATCCCGGCGACCGACCAGCGCCGATCGACAGGGCTGCCGCGGGAGACCGTGCGCATGTAACCGAGGATGTCAGCGGGCGAGGGCACCCCTCGAGACTAACTAGAGCCGCGAGTCGCGCGACGCGGCCACCTCGATCCGGAAGCCGTCGGGATCGAGGAAGAACGTCGCGTAGTACGCGGGGTGGTACTCGGGCCAGAGCCGCGGCGCGTGCAGCACCTCGCCTCCCGCCCCGACGACGCGCTCGTGGACGGCGTCGACGTCCTCGGGCGACTCGACCGCGAGCGCGAGGTGGTGCAGGCCGGGCGCGTACAGCTCGAACTCCTGCTCTTCGAGCGCCTGCCGCAGCCCGATCGACCCGGAGCCGGCGGCCGGGAAGCGCAGGTAGTGGATCTCCTCGCCGCGCTCGCCCTCGACGAGGAACGGCGCCTCGAGACCGAGCGGCCCGAAGACGGCTGCATAGAACGCGAGCGATCGCTCCAGGTCGCGACATACGAGGTCGACGTGACCGACCCCGACGAGCACTACGCCTCCAGCGATTCGGCGAGCAAGGTCGCGACGTCCGCGACGCGCATCCCCGTTCCGACCTCGCGCACGCCGTCGTCGAGCATGACCGTGCAGAACGGGCACGCGACCGCGAGCGTCTCCGCCCCCGTCTCCGCCGCCTCCCTCGCGCGCTCCACGTTGATCTGCGTCCCTCGCTCCTCCATCCACATGTGCGCGCCGCCGGCTCCGCAGCAGAACGTCTGCTTCCCGCTGCGCTTCATCTCCACCGGCTGCCCGATGACGTTCAGGAGCTTCCTCGGCTCCATGCGTACGTCGTTGTGACGCGCGAGATAGCAGCTGTCGTGATACGTGATCGACGCCGCGCCGGCGACGGGCGCCAATCGCCCCGACTCGACGAGCTCGGCCAGCAGCTCCGTGTGGTGCAGCACCTCGTAGCTCCCGCCGAAGTCGCCGTACTCGTTCGCGAGCGTGTTGAAGCAGTGCGGACAGCTCGCCACGATCTTCGTCACGCCCTGCTCGTTCAGCGTCGCGACGTTCTGCTCCGCCGCCGCCTGGAACACGTACTCGTTCCCCATCCGCCGCGCCGGGTCGCCCGTGCACCCCTCGCGCGGCCCGAGGATGGCGAAGTCGACCCCCGCCTTCTGCAGGAGCTTCGCCGTCGACTCCGCCGACTTCTTCGCGCGCTCGTCGAACGACGCCGCGCAGCCGACCCAGTACAGGTACTCCGGCGCCGGATCGCCCGGCTCCAGCACGCGCACGCCGAGCTCGGCCGCC
>DATAMX010000105.1:0-16409 GCA_036260475.1 Gaiellaceae bacterium
GCGCTGGCTCGTCCCGCACTTCGAGAAGATGCTGTACGACAACGCCCTGCTCGCGCCCGCCTATCTCCATGCCTGGGTGGTCACGGGGCGCGAGCGCTACCGCGAGGTGGCGGAGGAGACGCTCGACTACATGGTGCGCGAGCTGCGACTGCCGAGCGGCGGCTTTGCCTCCTCGCAGGACGCGGACACCGACGGAGTCGAAGGGCTGACGTACACCTGGACGCCTGAGGAAGGCGCCCCGTCCGAGCTGCTCCAGCCGTTCGAGCACGGGCGCTCGATCATCCGCGGCGCGCTCGACTCGGAGACGCGGGCGCGGCTGCTCGCCGATCGGGACCAGCGGGCGCAGCCTGCTCTCGACGACAAGGTGATCGCGTCGTGGAACGGCCTCGGGCTTGCCGCCGTCGCCGAGGGCGCGCGCCGGCTCGAGCGCCCCGACCTCCTCGAAGTCGCACGGCAGCTCGGCGAGCTGCTCGACGTCGATCCGCTGTGGCGCACGCTCCGGGACGGACGCGTCCGCCATCCCGCGTACCTGGACGACTACGCGAACGTGGCGCACGGCTTGATCGAGCTGCACGTCGCCACCGGCGAGGCGCGCTGGCTGCGCGCAGCGCGGCGCCTCGCGCTGCGCGCCGTGGAGCTCTTCTCGGACGAGGAGCGCGGCGGGTTCTTCCTCACGCCGGCGGACGGCGAGGAGCTCGTCGCGCGCCGCAAGGACCTGGACGACAATCCCACGCCGTCCGGCAACTCGATGCTCGCCTTCGTTCTGATCCGGCTCGCCCGCATCTGGGGAGAGGACGATCTCGAGCGGCGCGCGGCCGGCGTGCTGCGCCTCGTGCGTGACACGCTGCCGCGGGCGCCGTCCGCGTTCGGCTGGGCGCTCTGCGCGCTCGACCTCTACCTGGCGCCTCCGCGCGAGATCGCGATCGTCGGACCGCCCGAGAGCGACGTCGCGCGCGCCGCGCTGCGCGGGCTCGACCCGAACGCGGTCGTGGCCTTCGGGCCTGCCGAGGACATCCCGCTGCTGGCCGGGAAGGAGCTCGTGGACGGTCGGCCCGCCGTCTACGTCTGCGAGCGGTTCGCGTGTCAGGCGCCCGTCACGGACGCCGCCACATTTGCCGATACGTAGGACGTGCGTTCACTGCTCGTCCTTGCCGTGCTCGCGCTCGCGGGCGTGCTCGCGGCGGCCGCATCCGGCTCCGCGCGGCCGGTGACGGCGGCCGACCGGGCGCTGCTCGCCCGGCCGGCGACGGCCGAGGAGCGCGTTGCCGAGCGAGTGGCGGAGCGGCTGACCGGTCACGAGCAGATCGCCGTGCGCTGCGGGAACACGGGCGTGCCCGACCCGCACGTCCTCGGCGCGACGCCGATGCAGAACGGCCACGCCTTCGACTATTTCCTCATGCGGCCTGCGGAGTGCACGTACCTCACGTGGTTCCACGACGCGCCGAAGCGCTGGGACCCGCGCACGTGCGTCGCTTCCGATTGCGGGTACGTCTTCGAGATCGCCTGGGCGCTCCAGACGGTCGCGCACGAGTCGTACCACCTTGTCGGCTACACGAACGAGGCGCAGGTCGACTGCTACGGCATGCAGTCCATCTGGTTCGTCGCCTCCCGGCTCGGCGCGTCCGTCGCGGAGGCGCAGGCGCTCGCCGCGCTCTTCGCTCAGCGGATCTACCCGCTTCGCCGGACGGAGACCCCGGCCTACTGGTCGCCCGAGTGCCGCGACGGCGGTGCGTACGACCTACGCCCCGCCAGCCACGCCTGGCCGTCCTAGACGACGAAGGCCTCGGGCCGCTCGGCGCCGCGGGCGAAGCGCGTGGCCGAGAACGCAGACAGGTCGAGGGTCGGGTCCCGCCCGGCGACGAGCTCGGCAAGGTGCTCGCCGACTGCGGGAGCCTGCTGGAAGCCGTGGCCGGAGAACCCGGTCGCGTACAGGAACCGGGACGGCCCCTCCGCTTCGCCGACGAGGGCGTTCCAGTCCGGGCTGACGTCGTACCAGCCCCACCACGTCGACTGCACCGGCAGGTCGGCGAGCATCGGCAGGCGCCGCGCCGCGCCCTCAGCCACCTCCTCGAGCGTCCGCTCGCGCCCGCCGAAGGCGAGGCCGGGCCCCTCGCGGTGGAAGTAGAAGCCGGTCCCGAAATCGATCGTCAGCGGGAGCCGCTCGGGCAGCCCGCCGTCCTGCGGCGTGAACCACATCGACCGCGCCTCGCCCCGCACGGGAAGCGAGACGCCCGCGAGCGCGCCCACGTCCTTCGACCAGACGCCCGCGCAGCAGACCACCGTGTCGGTGGCGATCCGCCCGAGCGAGGTCTCGACTGCCTCGATCGCTCCGCCGCGCACCTCGATGCCCGTGGCGGTGCAGCCCTGCAGCACCGTCGCGCCCGACTCGCGCGCATAGTGCTGTACGACCGACTCCGGCGTCGCGTACCCGTCGGTAGGGCAGTACGCACCCGCCAGGATCCCGTCGAGCGAGAGCTGCGGAACGATCTCGGCCGCCTCTGACGCCGTCAGCTCGCGCGACGGGACGCCGAGCGCCTGTTGCAGCGCGAGCGCCTTGCGAAAGGACGCGACGTCCTCATCGCGGTCGAGCAGGAAGAGGTAGCCGTATCGGCGGAAGGAAATCTCGTCCTGCATCGCGTCGAACTCGGCGAGCGAACGGAGCGCGATGCGGATGTTCAGCTCGTCGGCGAACTGTGCGCGGATGCCGCCGGCCGACTTGCTCGTCGAGCCCGAGGCGAGCACGTCGCGCTCGACGAGGGTGACGCCCTCGATCCCCAGCCGGCGCAGATGGAAGGCGGTGGCGGCGCCCAGGGCGCCGCCACCGATCACGACGACGTCGGCCGACCGGCCCGACGTGCTAACGGCCTGTGTTCTGGAGCTTGCCCAACGGCTGCATCGCGCCGCCTGGGCCGCCGCTCCACTTGTTCATGATCAGCTGCTCGATCGGGAAGTTGTCCGTCGCCGACGTCTGGATCTTGATGCCCGGATAGACGAACGGGTTTCCACCCGTATTCATGCTGTGCAGCGCCTGCTCCAGGCTCGCGCGAGTCGGATTCTTGCCCGCGTGCTGGAGGGCGTAGACGAACGTCCAGGCCACGCCGAGCCCGTACATGAGATTCGAGTCGCCGAGCTCGTAGTCCGCGGAGAGCGTCGGCGCGTACTGGCCGATGATCGACTTACCGAGCTTGTTACCCGCGTTGTTCGGATCGTTCATCGGGGCGACGTAACCCGACGAGATGAGGCCGTCGAGGTTCGCGCCGGCCTTCGCGGCGGCCAGCAGGAACGGGCGGATGTTCGACACATTCGCAAGGAACGTCGTCGGGCTCCAGCCGATCTTCGTCGCGGTGACGAGCGAGGCGATCGCCTGGCCCGGAGTTGCGACGATGAACAGCGTGTCTGCGCCCTTCGCCTTCAGCGCGAGGATTTGCTGCGTCACGGTCGTGTCGGTGGCGTTGAAGCCTTCCTGGTCGACGATGAGGCTCTTCTTCGCGCCCAGGCCCTGCTTCAGGCCCGTGATGTAGTTCTTGCCGAAGGCGTCGTTCTGGAAGATGATGCCGATCTTCGCGTTCGGCATGTTCTGCGCGATGTACCGGCCGTACAAGCGGCCTTCGCTCGGATAGTCGGGTTGCCAGCCGATCGTGTATGGCTTCGGGGAGCCCTGGCAGCTCTTGTGCGCGCAGAAGCCCCAGAACGAGTCGCCCGTGGCGAGGAAGACCTGCGGCACCTTGTGCGCGTTGGCATAGCCCCAGGTCGCGAGGCCCGGCGCGGTGCCGAGATCGCCCATGAGGGCGAAGACCTTGTCCTGCTCGACGAGCTTCTGGACGGCGGGCACGGTCTGCGCCGGGTTGTACCCGTCGTCCACGACGGTGAAGTCGATCTTTCGGCCGTTGACTCCGCCGTGGTCGTTCACATACGCGAAGTAGGCCGTCTCTGCGGCCGGGATCGTCTTGTAGGCGGACGCGACGCCGGTGAGCGGGAACGTCCCTCCGATGTGAATGGAGGTCTTCGTAATGCCGGGATCGGAGCTGTGCGCACCGAACGCCGCGGTCGCGGACACCGCAGCGAGCACGAGTCCGGCGACCACGATCAGAAATCTGCCCTTCCTGCCCATCAACCCTCCTAGCCGACGGATGACCCATGCCCGGCGTAGAGGCCGGGCACCGAGTATGACGCCCTTGGATCCGATTTGATAGAGAAAATTGAACCGCCAGTCAAGCCCTCGCCCGGCTGCGTGCGAGTCGATGGAGCAGGCCGGCGAAGCCCGTGGGGAGCAGGAGCATGACGGCGATGACGATCACCCCGAAGACGACGTCTTGGCCGTGCGACGATCCGATCACCGGCACGTCGCTCGAGATCGTCGGCAAGAGGCCGACGAAGGCGGCCCCGACGATGACGCCCCAGAGCGACCCGAGCCCTGCGACTGCGGCTCCGATCAGGATCTGCAGCGACAGCAGCACGCCGAATTCGCTCGGCTGAGCGAACCCGTTCGTGCCTATGACGAAGAGCGAGCCCGCGACCCCGGCGAACGCCGCAGAGATACCGAACGCGAGGGTCTTGTACACCGGCAGCGCGACGCCGGAGGAGGTCGCCGCCACCTCGCTGTCGCGAATTGCCCGGAAGGCACGACCCGTGCGCCCGCGCAGGACGAGCCATGCGACCGCGAACATGACTGCCGCCGCCGACCAACTGACCGCGTAGAGCCAGAGATGGCTCACGGTCTTCGCCGACTGGACGCCGCCGCTCCCGCCGAGATAGCTCGAGAACTTCAGCGGGATCTGCGGCACGGACACGGCTAGGGCGAACGTCGCGAGCGCGAGGTACACGCCCGACAGGCGCAGCGCCGGCAGCCCGACCAGCAAGCCGCAGAGGAAGCAGAGGAAGAACGCAGCAGCCATCGTCACGACGAGGTCCGTGTGGTGGTCGCGGGACAGCACCGCCGTCGTGTAGCCGCCGATCGCCATGAACGCGCCGTGCCCGATCGAGATCTGACCGGTGTACCCCGTGAGGATGTTCAAGCCGAGGATGGAGATGAAGAAGGTGGCCACCTGCGCGGCAAGCGCCTGGTGGTAGCCGCTGAGCCCGAACGGGAGGACGGCGAGCACGAGAGCCGCGGCAGCCGTCGTTCCCAGCGCAGCGAGACTGGGCCTCATACCTTCCGTATCCTCCGGCGCCCGAACAGCCCGGTCGGCTTGACGAGCAGCACGGCCAGGAGCACGGCGAACGCGAACGGCTGCCGGAGCTCGGAGGTGACGAAATGGACGTACTGACCGACGAGGTTGAGAAAGATGCCGATCGCGACGCCGCCGATGACTGCGCCGGCCGGGCTCTCGAGCCCGCCGAGGACGGCTGCAGCGAAGCCGTAGAGCAGGATCGGCTGCATGAGCGTCGGCTGGAGGACGAACTGCGACGGCTCCGCCATGAGGCCGGCGACCGCGCCGAGGAGGGCGGCGAGGCCCCAACCGACCGCGAGCATCCAGTCCACCCGCACGCCGGCGAGGGAGGCGGCCGCCGGGCGGAGCGCCGCTGCGCGCATTCCGAGCCCGAGCTTCGTGAAGCGAAAGAGCGCCCACAGCAGCACGACGGTGAAGAGCGTGATGATGATCGTCCCGATGTCTTGCCGCGCGATCGCAACGCTTCCGACGTGGTAGATGCGGTTGCCGAACGGCGACGGCATGAACTTGATGTCGGCCCCCCATTTCCAGGCGACGAGCCCGTCGATGAGGATGAAGAGCCCGACGGTGACGATCACGACGGCGATCACCGACCGGTGTTGCACCGGTCGAATGAGCGTCGCTTCGATCGCCATCCCGAGCAGGAATGCGATCGGCAGCGTCACGAAGAATGCCGCCCAGTACGAGAAGCCCCACTGGATGAGCTGGTACGCGATGTACACGCACGCCATGGCCATCTCGCCCTGCGCGAAGTTGATGACCTCGGTCGCGCGGTAGATCAGGACGAGCGCGAGCGCGAGGCTGCCGTACACGACGCCCGTGGCGAGCCCGGCGACGGTCTGCTGCGCGAAGATGCTGCTCTGCAGGCAGCCGACGACGAGGAAGATGCACGCGGCGGCGAGGAGGAGGATGACCGGGCTCGCGGGGAGTCGCTGTTGGCGGATCGGGAGTCTGCGCGCGAGGTCGACCATCAGTACCCGAGGTAGCTCCTGCGTACCGATTCGTGCTGTTGCAGGTCGGCGCTCGGGCCCGCCAGCGCGACACGGCCGACCTCGAGGACGAACGCGCTCTGCGCAAGCTGGAGCGCGATGTGCGCGTTCTGCTCGACGACGAGCACTGTGGCGCCTTCGTTCTCGTTCAGCTCCTTGACGATGCGAAAGACCTCGGTGACGAGCAGGGGCGCCAGGCCGAGCGAGGGCTCGTCGAGCAGCAGGAGCCGGGGGCGTTGCATGAAGGCGCGCGCGAGCGCGAGCATTTGTTGCTCACCCCCGCTCAGAGTGCCTGCTTGTTGGTGCCGGCGGTCCTCGAGCCACGGGAAGTAGGTCAGGACGCGGGCGAAGTCGTCCTTGAGGTTGCCGCGCCGCGTGTACGCGCCCAGCCGGAGGTTCTCGTAGACGGTCAGCTCGGAGAACGTGCCGCGGCCCTCGGGCACGTGCGCGACGCCGAGGCGTGCGATCGAGTCGGGGCCGCCGCGAAGAGGCGTCCCGCCGAAACGGATCTCGCCCTCACGATGCACCGTGTTGGAGATCGCACGCAAGGTCGTCGTCTTGCCGGCTCCGTTCGCGCCGAGCACGGCGACGATCTCGCCTTCGTCGACGGTGAGCGAGACGCCGTGCAGCGCCCTGACCGGGCCGTAGCGCGCGCGGACGTCGTCGAGCTCCAGGAGCGCGGTCACGACGCCTCCTCTAGCTCGCCGCCGAGGTACGCCTCGATCACCTTCGGATCGCGCTGCACGACGGCCGGCTCGCCGCTCGCGATCATACGGCCGAAGTTGAGGACGTGCACGTGGTCGGACACCCGCATCACGAGGTTCATGTGGTGCTCGACCAGGAGCACCGTCAGCTTCAGCTCGTCACGGAGTCGCCGCAGGAAGGAAGCCAGCTCCTCCACCTCCTCGTGGTTCAACCCGCCGGCCGGCTCGTCGAGCAACAGCAAGCGCGGCTGCGAGACGAGCGCACGAGCGAGCTCGACCCGCTTCATCGTTCCGAAAGGGAGCCCGGCGGCAGTCCGACCGGCAAACGAGTCGATGCCGACCAGCTCGAGCGTCTCGTGCGCGCGTCGCCGGACGGCCGACTCGCGTTCGAGGGCCGAGGTCGTGTGCGCGCCGACGAGCACGTTCTCGAGAACGGTCATGGTCGGGAAGAGCTCCACGTTCTGGAACGTGCGCGCGATGCCGAGGCGGACGATCCGGCTCGGCGGCATACGCAGGATCGACCGACCGTCGAAGGCGACGTCGCCGGACTCGAGCCGGTACAGGCGCGTGATGACGTTGAACGCCGTCGTCTTGCCGGCGCCGTTCGGCCCGATCAGGCCGGCGATCGTCCCGGGCTCCACTGCGAGCGAGACGTCGTCGAGGGCGACGATTCCGCCGAAGCGCAGCGTCGCGTTCTGCAAAGAGAGGAGAGCCATCAGGGGCGTGAGTCCAGGTATTCCTGCCAGAGGTGCTCCATGGTCGTCAAGCGCGGCGCAGCGACGTGCGCCGGGTCGTACGCAAGATGGTTGACCGCGCGCACGATCCACCGTCCGTCGGCGCCGACGTCGAGGACGTTGATGCAGCCGGGCGCCTGCTCGAATCCGCCCAGGAAGGCTCGGTCCCCGGTGAGGGCGTGGCTGAGGATCGCCCGGTTGACGGCGCCGTGGAGCACGAGCAACGCGGTGTCCCAGTCTGCGTCGGCGAGGAGCGCGTCGACCTCCGGCAGGACGCGGTCGAGGAGCGCGCCGATCGTCTCCCCGCCGAGAAATCGCGTCTCGAGCGGGACGACCCCGCGGAAGGCGGCGGTCATCATCGTCTGTACTTCGTCGGGCGCGATGTCGCGGATGTCGCCGCTCTCGATCTCCCGGAGCGCGTAGCGCGATTCCGGATCGCGGCCGGGGGCGACGATGCGGGCGGTCTCGAGCGTGCGCTCGAGCCCGCTCGTCACGACCCGCTCGAAGGCGACCTCGCGCAGCTCGGCGGCGGCGGACTCGGCCTGCACGCGTCCTCGTTCCGTGAGCACGACCTGCTCCGGATGCACGCCTTCGAAGTAGCGCACCTCAGCGTGGCGCATGAGGTAGATGCGGCGACGCTGCACTTACGAGCCGGCGCGGAGGGATTGCCCGCCGGCCTTCTGCATGCCGGCGACCATTCCCTCGGGGGCGGCCCCGTCCGGAAACCGCTCGAGCATGGCTGCGAGCAGACCGTCGGCGTCCCAGCCCTCGTCACGCTGGAACAGCTCGCCGGCCGTCCAGCCCTGCAGCGCGTTCACGGCGCCGCCCCAGACGTGGAAGACCTGGCCCGTGATCTCCTGCGCGTCGTCGGCGCACAGAGCGACGACGACCGGTGAGATGTTCGCCGGGTCGAGCGGGTCGAAGCCGGCGGGACGCTCGCCCATCTCGAACGTCTCCTCGGTCATGCGCGTGCGCGCGTTCGGGGCGAGGCAGTTCACCGTGACGCCGTAGCGGGCGAGCTCCTGCGCGGCGATGACCGTGAAGCCCGCGATGCCCGCCTTCGCGGCGCCGTAGTTCGTCTGCCCGACGTTGCCGAACACGCCGGAGGGGCTCGAGGTGTTGATGACCCGCGCGCGCAGCTGCTCGCCGGCCTTCGCGCGCTCGCGCCAGTGCGCGGCGGCATGGCGGGTGACGGCGAAGTGGCCCTTCAGGTGTACGGCGATCACCGCATCCCACTCGTCCTCTTCCATGTTCACGAGCATGCGGTCGCGAAGGATGCCCGCGTTGTTCACGACGATGTCGACGCAGCCGAATGCGGCAATCGCGTGCTCGACGAGCCTGCGCGCGCCCTCGAAATCCGCGACGTCCTCGCCGTCCGCAATCGCCTCTCCATGCGCGGCCTCGATCTCTGCGACCACCTGCTCCGCCGGCGACAGGTCGGCGCCCTCGCCCGCGAGCGACCCGCCGAGGTCGTTGACGATCACCTTCGCTCCGACGGCGGCGAGCGCGAGCGCGTGCGCGCGGCCGATGCCGCGGCCGGCGCCGGTGACGATTGCGACCTTGCCGCTCAGATCGGGCACGGAGCGGAGCCTACTTCAGCAGCGCGGCGGCGTATTCGGGAAGGTCCAGCGCCGCCGTGTCGTCGCCGAGCGCATGGACGCACCGCGTCGTGTAGGCGCGTCCGTACACGGCTGCCGCCCAGGCGACCGCCTGCTCCTCGCGTGTGAACGGGCTCGGCCGGGCGCGCTCGTAGTCCGCGATGAACTGGATCGCCTCGTCGACGGTCGGCAGCGGGTCGACGTCGTACGTGAAGTGTGCTGCGGCGTTCCCCACGAAGATCGGTTCGAAGTCGACGCTCATGCTGTCCCAGTCGTGGACGACCGTTGCGCGGATGTCGGTGAAACGCACGTGCTTCGCGGTCCAGTCGTGGTGGCCGATGACCAGGGAGCCGGCTCCGGCGTCGCGGCGCTCGCGCGCGCCGCGCGCTATCTCGTCGATCCACTCGGCGCCGGGCGCGGTCGCTTCGAAGTCGAAGAGGACGTTGTGCGGCTCGGGCCACAGCGCGCCGCCCGCGCGGGGGAAGAACGGCGGCAGGTCGGCTGACGGGCGGATGCCGCGCGTGAGCTTGACGAGGCGCACGAGCAGCTGCGCGAGCAGGCGACGGACGTCGGGCTCGTGGGCGTCGCGCTGCGTGCCCTCGTCTCGCCACTCCTCGAGCGTCGCGCGTCCGCGCACGCCGAGCGGCCGCGGCACCGGAAACCCGTATCGCCAGAGGTGCTCCTGCACCTCCTGGATCGCGGAGAGATGCGCGGCGCTCGCGTTCCGGTGCACCTTGAGCGCGACGCGGTCGCCGCCGCGCACCACGAGGCCGAAGAGCGCGCCGACGCTGGCCTCGAACCGGAAGCACTCGACCGCTTCCGGGCACATCGTCAGCACGTCGGCCCAGATGGCATCCGGATCCGTCGTGCCGAAGAGCGAGCGTACGACCGGATCGTCCGGCTCGATATTCATTCGTAGCGATCGAGGTACCGCGGGCTGGCGATGCGCAAGCGCGCTTCGACATCCGCCTTGACCTGCGCGAGCATTCCCGGCTCCACGTCGTCGGCGCGGATGCGGCGCGCGAGCTCCCTCCGTTCCGCGTCGTCCTCCGGCGGAAGCGCCGCGAGCTCGCGGTGGACGATGCCGAGCGCATTCATCGCGACGAGCGTTCGGAAGCGCAGCCTGTGGTCGTCCAGCGTGGGAAGGATCTCACCGCCGAGAAACTCTACGATCGCCTCGGTCAGCTCCCGGGCGGTGGGACGCTCGCTCACGCGGCCACCTTCTCGAGCAGGTGACAGATCTCGTACTCGACCTCGGCGCCGAGCCGGCCGAGGATCGCGAGCTCGACGCTCCGGTCCTGACCGCGCAGGTGGCGCTCCGCCTGCGTCAGGCAACCGATCGCCCAGCCGACGTTGCCGGCGAGCTCCCAGTAGTCGAGCTCCTCCGGCCGGAGGTCGAAGCCGGTGAGCTCGTTGTAGCGCTCGAGATATCCGTCCACGTCACCGATCCCCCCGAGGCGCTTGTCGTCCACGCCGAAGCGCCAGGCTCGCACGAGCCCGAAGCCGAGATCGCGGCCGGGGTCGTCGAGATGCGCGAACTCCCAGTCGAGGATGCCGACGAGGCCGCGCTCGTCGACGACGAGGTTGCCGATGCGGTAGTCGCCGTGGTTCACGACCGAGGGCCGGTGGGGCGGTCGGTTCTCGCGCAGCCACCACAGGCCGAGCTCGATGGCCGGGTGCGGATCGCCGACGTCGTCGAGCTCCTCCATCATCCGCTCGAGTCGGGCCTCCTGCAGGAACGGAAGGCGCTCAGGCGGAATGGCGTGGATCTTCGCGAGCTCCTCCGCCATCTGCATCGGCAGTTGCGCGGGGACTTCCATGCGAACGATCCGCCGGCCGATGGTCTCGCCGGCGAGTCGTTCCATGACGAACGCCTCGCGCCCGTCGAGGTCTTCGATGTACATGATGGGGCGGGGTACCTTGACCCCGGCTTCGCACGCCACGGTCAGGACGTCGAATTCGTCCCTCAGGGAGAGCGTGTGGCGGTGGATGACCCCACCCGCCGCGCGCCGGACGAGCAGGCGCTCGCCGCTTGCGTCCACCGACCACGCCTCCTTCGAGGCGCCGCCCGCGAGCAGGATGGGATCCGTCGTGGGGCCCAACAGGGCTTCGAGCGCCTCCCGCATCTCTGTGCGATCATCGCTGTCGATGGCAACCGTTGTCATCCCGGATGTGATCGCGGAGCGTCGCGAGCGCGTCCGGTCGTTCATGGAGGAGCACGTCTACCCGAACGAGCGGGCGCTCATCCGGGAGGACGACGCCGCCGACGCCCTCGTGCGCGAGCTGCAGCAGGAGGCGAAGGATGCCGGGCTGTGGGCGCCGCACCTGCCGCCGGAGGCGGGCGGAAGCGGCAGCGGCTTCATCGAGTACGCGTACCTCAACGAGGAGGTCGGGCGCAGCTTCATCGCGCAGCTCGTGTTCGGCTGCCAGGCGCCCGACGCAGGCAACGGGGAGATCCTCCACCTGTACGGGACGGCCGAGCAGAAGGAGCGGTTCCTGCGTCCGCTCGTCGCGGGCGAGACGCGCTCCTTCTTCGGCATGACCGAGCCGGAGGTCGCGGGCTCCGACCCGACGCTGCTGCGCGGCCGCGCGGTGCGCGAGGGCGACGAGTGGGTGATCGACGCGCACAAGTGGTTCTCGTCCGGAGCGGACGGAGCCGGGTTCGGCGTCGTGATGGTGGTCACCGATCCGGACGCGATACCCCATGAGCGCGCGTCGATGATCCTCGTCCCGACCGACACGCCGGGATACGAGGTCGTGCGCAAGGTGCCGGTCATGGGGCACGAAGGCCGCGGCTGGGGAACGCACTGCGAGACCCGCTTCACCGGCGTGCGGGTGCCGGTCGAGAACACGCTCGGCGCCCCGGGCGAGGGCTTCCGCATCGCCCAGAAGCGGCTCGGGCCGGGACGCATCCACCACGTCATGCGCTGGCTCGGCCAGATGGAGCGCGCGTTCGAGCTCATGTGCACGTACTCGCTCGAGCGCAAGGCGTTCGGCGGTGCGCTCGCGGAGAAGCAGACGATCCAGAACTGGATCGCCGAGTCGGCGGCCGAGATCCAGGCATGCCGCCTGATGACGCTCCAGGCTGCGCATCGCCTCGACGAAGGCGGCGAGGCGCGCGTCGAGGTGTCGCTGATCAAGTTCTACGCGGCGCGTGTGCTCCACGACGTCATCGATCGCGCGCTGCAGGTGCACGGCGGTCTCGGGATGACCGAGGACGCGCCGCTGGCGATGATGTACCGCATGGCGCGCGGCGCGCGCATCTACGACGGCGCGGACGAGGTGCACAAGATGGTCGTGGCGCGCCGGATCCTCAAGGAGTTCGAGGGCGGAGGAACCTGGCGCTTCACGTGACGCTCGAGGGGGCGCGCGTGCGGCTCGAGCCGATCGAGACGCAGCACGAGGACGCGCTGTGGGAGATCGCGCAGGATCCGCGCATCTGGACGTTGATGCGCGTGCGCGGGAACGAGAGTCGCGCGCTCTTCCGGCAGTGGTTCGAGTCGGTCGACCTCGGGTTCGCGCACTTCTTCGACGGCGAGCTTGTGGGTCACACGAGCTACCTCAACGTGAACGAGGCCGACCGCGTGGTCGAGATCGGGAACACGTGGCTCACGCCGGCCGCATGGGGGACGGGCGCGAACACGGAGGCGAAGTACCTCTTGCTGCGGCACGCGTTCGAGGACGAGGGCTTCCTGCGCGTCGAGTTCAAGACCGACGCGACGAACGCGCGGGCCCGTGCCGCGCTGGCCGGGCTGCCGTCCACGTTCGAGGGCGTCTTCCGGAGGCACATGCTCGTTCGCGGCGGCGAACGGCGCGACTCGGCGTGGTACTCGGTCATCGACGAGGACTGGCGGCTCGTGAAGATCGGGCTCGAAGAGAAGCTCAGCCGGGCTTGAAGGCCTTCACCGTCGTTCCTCGAGCGCCGAACTTCTGCGCCTTCGCGCGCGTGTCCTCGAACGCGGAACGGGCGTACGTGTCGACGAGCTGACCAGTCTCGATCCGCTCGAAGCCGTGCCGCTCCAGCAACCTCGCGTACGCTGCTTCCAGCAGCGCCCCGGCAATTCAGCCGGTCCACAGATCGATGTTGCGACGGCCCTCCTCGCTGACCGGCTTCTGGATCGTCACGTCGGCGAGCTGGATTCGCCCGCCGGGTACGAGCACGCGGAAGAGCTCCGAGAAGACGGCGTCCTTGTCCGGTACGAGGTCGATCACGCCGTTGGAGATGACGATGTCGAAGCTGTCGTTCGCGAACGGAAGCGACTCGGCCTCGCCCTCGACGAACTCGACGTTCGCCACTCCGAGCTCGGACGCCGCCGAGCGTGCCTTCGCGAGCATCTCCGGCGTCATGTCGATCCCCTTCACGCTGCCGTTCTCGCCCACCATTTGCGCGGCGACGAGCGAGTCGGTCCCGGCGCCCGAGCCGAGGTCGAGCACGCGCTCGCCCGGTTGGAGCCGTCCGAGCGAGAAAGGGTTCGCCACGCCGGCGAACGATTCGACCGCGCTCTCAGGGACGTTCGCAAGCTCTTCCGGGTAGCCGAGGTCGACCGCCCATGGGCGACCCGTGGGGAAGACGAAGTCCTTCGCCGGCTGTTGCGAGACGGTCGCGTACGTCTTCTTGATCTCGCTCTTCAGCAGTGCGACGTCGATGTCGGTGTCGATCGCCATCTCAGTAGCTGAAGACGGTAGCGGGGCTGTCGCCGATCCACTCCCAAAGCGGCGTCGCGCCGCCGATGCGGGCGTTGCCGACGAGCTGTGACTCGTCGAGCTTGCGCGCGTTGAAGCAGATCGGGCACACGAGCAGCTCGCCGCCTCCCTCGGCGTACTGCTCGAAGAGCTTCGCGAGCGGCGGGCACCCCTCGCACGCGACCGCGTCGGCGAAGCCGGGTAGCGCGAGGCGGACGGCTTCCTTGGTCAGGAACATCGTCACACGCTTGCCCTGCTGGGCTGCGGCGCCGCCGACAAGGAACGCGACCGTCACGCGTTCGGCGTCCTCGAGGCCGGTGGCGAGGTTGATCACGACGTTCTGGTCGCCGGCCATTGCACTCACGCCTCGTAGGCGTCGGCGGCCACGCGTGCACGGAGCTCCTCGTCCGTGCGCTGCATCTCCGGATGATCACGTTCGAGATGCTCCCGGGCGAGCCGAAAGAGCTCCTCGTCGTCGGCTCCGTCGAGCCTATGCCCGCACGGGCAGTCGATCGCGCGCATGGCGACTCCTCCTGTTCGATGGTTGACCGCCGGCGAAGGGGGCGGCTGCGACCCAGAGGCCGCTGGCAGCGGTGAGACCGCCGACCGCTGCGAACGCAAAGACGCTGCCGGCGACGTCTGCGAGCGCGCCGCCGAGGAGCGCGCCTGCGACGAAGCCCGCGTCGCGCCAGAAGCGATAGACCCCGACGGCCGCTGCACGCGCCTGCGGCTCGACCGAGTCGGAGACCGCCGCGATGAGCGTCGGATAGACCAGCGCCGTGCCGATCCCGAGTAACCCGGCGGCGGCGAGCGCCAGCATGAACCGGCCGCCGCTGCCGGCCAGCAACCCGAGGCCGCCTGCCTGGACGAGCATCCCGGCGACGATCGGCCGCTTCCGCCCTATTCGGTCGGAAAGCCAGCCGGCGCCGATCTGTCCGACACCCCAGACGGCGGGGTAGAGGGCCGCCACCGCGGCGATCTCGCGCGTCGATGCGCCGCGCGCGGCGAGATACAGCGGCGCGAGGCCCCAGGCGACTGCGTCGTTGAGGTTGTTGACGAGGCCGGCCTGCGCGCACACGCTGAGGCGGCAACCGGCGACCGGACGCGGCAGCGTCGACTGCTCGACGCGCACGTGCTCGCCGGTGTCGCGCACGAAGAGAAACGAGACGGTGAGCCCGACGGCGGCAATTGCCGCGGCGCCGGTCCACACGACGGTCAGCGGCGCATAGCTCGCGGCCAGCGCTCCGCTCGCGAACGCCGCGGCGGCGACGCCGATGTAGCCGGCTGCCTCATTCAATCCGAGGGCGAGCCCGCGCCGCTTCGGACCGGCGAGGTCGATTTTCATGACGACGGTCATTGACCACGCGAGACCCTGGTTGATGCCGAGGAGGACGTTCGCGGCCACGACGTACCACCACGATGGTGCGAGCCCGATCAGGAGCGGCACCGGCAGCGCGATGAGCCAGCCCGCGACGAGCAGCTGCTTGCGCTCGATCCTGCCCGCGAGCCGGCCGGCGACGAGGTTCGTCACCGCCTTCGCGGCGCCAAAGGCGACGACGAAGGCGAGAATCGCCGTCGATGACCGGAGGCCGAAGTCGCTCCGGCCGGCGACCGGCAGAACGCTGCGCTCGAGCCCGACCATCGCGCCGACGAGAGCGTTCAGAACGACGAGGAGCGAGAACTGCGCGGCGTTCGCGCGAAGTCCGAGCCGGACCGTCACGCGTGTGTGGGTGTCGTGCCGGTGCGGTTCGCGGCAACGATCCGAGCCTGCTCGACGGGCGCAGGCGGCATGTCGGCGAGGAGCGCTTCTGCGAATGCGTCCGGGTCGTCGAGGGCGAACAGCGGGTTGTGCGCACGCTCGAATCCGATCGTCGAGATCGGGTTGCTCGACAGGGCGCGGCCGCACAAGGAGCCGCCGAAGTGGCTCGGATAGAGGACGACGTGATCGGGCAACGCCAGCAAGCGGCGAAGGCTCGCGTGGAGGATGCGCGCCTGCCCGAGCGAGTCGCCGTGGACGTGCAGGTCCGGGCGCCCGACGTCGCCGATCAGGAGTGAGTCGCCGCTGAACACGAGCCAGGGCTCCGCCGTGCCGCGGCGGCGATCGGCGACGACGTATGCGTTGTGAGCCGGCGCATGGCCCGGTGTAGCGAGCGCGGTGACGCGTGTATTCCCGAGCTCGGTGAGCGCGCCGTCCTCGAGCCCGACATGCTCGAAGTCGACGATTGCATCCACCGGCAGATATGCCGTAGCCCCCGTCTTCTCGACGAGCTCGGGCAAGCCGGAGACGTGATCGGCCTGGATGTGGGTCTCGAAGATCGCGACGATCGGCGAGCCTGCACGCTCCGCGGCGGCGAGGTAGCGGTCGACGAGGTCTGCATGCGGGTCGACGACGGCAAGCTTGCCGTGCGTCGTGCAGCCGAAGAGATAGCTCGCACAGGCGGTGTCCTCGAAGAAGAACGGGCGCAAGATCATCGACTCACCTCCACCGGGAGCCCGGCGCGGCGCCACTCGGGAAACCCGACGTCGAGCC
>DATAMX010000008.1:0-12233 GCA_036260475.1 Gaiellaceae bacterium
ATCCCGCCGGCGCCGCGCGGCATGCCGCAGATCGAAGTGGCGTTCGACATCGACGCGAACGGGATCATCAACGTGTCGGCGAAGGATCTCGGCACGGGCAACGTCCAGCAGATCCAGATCCAGGGCGGTTCCGGCCTGTCCGAGGACGAGGTCAAGCGGATGGTCCAGGAGGCCGAGTCGCATGCCGACGAGGCGCACCGGCTGCGCGAGGCCGTCGACACGAAGAACATGGCGGAGACGCTCGCTTACCAGACCGAGCGCACGCTGAAGGAGCACCGCGACAAGCTCGAGGAGTCCGAGGCCGCGACGATCGAGGGCCGGATCATGGAGCTGCGCCAGGCGCTCGAGGGCGACGACCTCGCCGACATCCGCGCGAAGGCGGAGTCGCTGCAGGAGGCCTCGCACAAGCTCGCCGAGGCGGTGTACGCGCAGGCGACCGCGCAGGCACAAGCGCATACGCGCCAAGGTGACGGGAGCAACGGCTCGGCGAACGCCGATGAGGAGGTCGTCGAGGAAGGCGAGTACGAAGACGTGACCAATGACTGACGAGCACGTCGAGCAGGAAGCGCAACCGGAGCAGCAGCAGGAGGACGCGGCAGCCGAGGTCGACGACCGGCTGCTGCGCCTCGCTGCCGACTTCGACAACTACAAGAAGCGAGCCGCCCGCGAGCGGCAGGAATACGTCGCGTTCGCGAACGAGCGCATCCTCAAGGAGCTGCTCCCGATCCTCGACGATCTCGAGCGTGCGCTCAGTGCGGCCGAGCAGCACGAGGAGGCGCAGCTCGAGGAAGGCGTGCGTCTCGTCCACCGTTCGCTCGCCTCGTTGCTCGAGCGGCAGGGCGTGAAGGAGATCGCGACCGAGGGCAAGTTCGACCCGCACGTGCACGAGGCGCTGCTCGCGCAGCCCTCCGAGGAGAACGAGCAGGGCGACGTCCTCGACGTCATCCAGAAGGGCTACACGCTCGGCGACCGCGTCGTGCGTCCGGCGAGGGTGATCGTCGCCGAATGACCACGCTGTACGACACGCTCGGCGTCGCCAAGAACGCCTCCGACGACGAGATCAAGAAGGCGTACCGGAAGCTTGCGCGCAAGCACCATCCCGACGCGAACCCGGGCGACAAGGACGCGGAGGAGCGCTTCAAGGAGGTTCAGACGGCGTACGACGTGCTCTCCGACCCGGAGAAGCGCAAGCAGTACGACCGCTTCGGCACGCAGAACGGGCGCCCCGGTCCCGCCGGCGGGCCGAACGTCGACTTCGGGAATTTCGACCTCGGCGACCTCGGCGACATCTTCGGCGGGATCTTCGGCGGCGGGGGCGGCCGCGCGCGCACTCGTGCCTCACGCCAGCCCATGCGCGGGAACGACGTGGAGGCGCAGGTGCATCTCTCGTTCGAGGACTCGCTGCACGGTGTCGACGCGAAGGTGCCGGTCGAGATGATGACCGCCTGCCGCGAGTGTGGCGGCACCGGCGCGCGGCCGGGCACCGCTCCGGTCATCTGCCCCGAGTGCAACGGCCGCGGCGTGAAGACCGAGAGCCAGGGCCTGTTCGCGCTGTCGCAGCCGTGCCCACGTTGCCGCGGCAACGGCACGGTCATCGAGCAGCCGTGCCCGAAATGCCAGGGCACCGGCCGTGAGCGGCGCATCAAGACGTACACGGTGAAGATCAAGCCGGGCGTCAAGGACGGGACGCGCATCACGCTGAGGGGCAAGGGCGAGGCCGGCCAGAACGGCGGGCCGTCCGGCGACCTCGTCGTCGTCACGCGCGTGTCGGAGTCCCCGGTCTACGAGCGGCGCGGCGACAACCTCGTGGTCGAGGTGCCCGTGTCGTACGCGCAGGCGAGACTCGGCGACAAGGTCGAGGTGCCGACGCCGGACGGGCCGGTGTCGCTGAAGATCCCGGCCGGCTCCGAGGACGGCAAGCTGCTGCGCATCAAGGGCCGCGGCGCCCCCAAGCTGAACGGCTCCGGCAAGGGCGACGTGCTCGCGCGCGTCCGCATCCAGGTGCCGAAGCGCGTCAACAAGAAGGAGCGCGAGCTCCTCGAAGAGCTGAAGAAGGTGGGTGGCTGATGGACGAGGACCTGCTCAAGCAAGGCCCGCGGGAAGCTCCCGAGCCGCTGACGGCGGAGGAGCGCACGAGCCGCAAGGGGATGAAGACGGCCGGCGGCGGCATCGCCGCGGGCGGCATCGGCCTCGCGAAGGCCGGCTTCCTCGGGAAGTTCCTCATCTACCTGTTCCTCTGGAACGGCGTGCGCACCGCGTTCCTGCTCGGCGGGTGGATCGGCATCGCCCTCATCGCGGCCGCGATCGCCGCGTTCGTCTACTACCGCAAGCAGAGGCAGGCAGCAGCGACGTGAGGGATCGCGGCATGTACATGATCAGCGTCGCAGCCGAGCTCGTCGGCATGCATCCGCAGACGCTTCGCCTGTACGAGACGAAGGGACTCGTGCGCCCGACGCGCACGCCGGGCGGCACGCGCTTGTACAGCGAGGCGGACGTCGAGCGGCTGCGCATCATCCAGCGTCTCACGAGCGAGCTCGGCCTGAACCTCGCGGGTGTCGAGCTCGTGTTGAGGCTCGAGGACGAGCTGCGCAAGTCGCACGCGCAGATCGAACGCCTTCAGCGCGAGCTGAAAGACGAAGTGGAAAGCGTGCACAAGCATTACCGCCGCGACCTCGTGCTCTATCGCGAGGGCCGGCTGCCCGAACGGAGGTAGATGGACTTCAACAAGCTCACCGTCAAGTCGCAGGAAGCGGTCGCGGCCGCGCAGGAGCTGGCGCGCCGTTTCGGCAACCCCGAGCTCTATCCGGAGCATCTCGTGCTCGCGCTCCTCGACCAGGAGCTGCCGCGCGAGCTCGTCCCAGATCCCGAGGCGTTGCGGGCGCACGCCGAGGCGACGGTCGCGGCGAAGCCCCGCATCGAGGGCGCGCAGCAGCAGCCGATGGTGTCGGCACAGCTCTCGCGTGTCCTGGACAAGGCCGCCGACGAGGCGAGGCGCATGCAGGACGACTACGTGTCGACCGAGCATCTGCTGCTCGCGCTCGACGTCGTCCCGCGCGACCAGCTGGAGGCGAAGATCAAGGCGGTGCGCGGCGGCCAGCGCGTCACCTCTCAGAATCCCGAGGGCACCTACCAGGCGCTGGCGAAGTTCGGACGCGACCTCACCGAGGCGGCCGAGCAGGGGAAGCTCGACCCGGTCATCGGGCGCGACGAGGAGATCCGCCGCGTCATCCAGGTGCTGTCGCGGCGTACGAAGAACAACCCGGTCCTGATCGGCGAACCGGGGACGGGCAAGACCGCGATCGTCGAGGGGCTCGCGCAGCGCATCGTCGACGGCGACGTCCCGGAGGGCTTGAAGGGCAAGCGCGTCTGGGCGCTCGACATCGGCGCGCTCCTCGCCGGATCGAAGTACCGCGGCGAGTTCGAGGAGCGGCTGAAGGCCGTCCTCACCGAGATTCGCGACGCCGAGGGCAACCTCATCCTCTTCATCGACGAGCTGCACACGATCGTCGGCGCCGGCGCAGCCGAGGGCGCCGTCGACGCGGCGAACATGCTCAAGCCGATGTTGGCGCGCGGGGAGCTCCGGTGCGTCGGCGCGACGACGCTCGACGAGTACCGGAAGCACATCGAGAAGGACGCCGCGCTCGAGCGCCGCTTCCAGCCGATCTTCGTCGGCGAGCCCTCGGTGGCGGACACGATCGCCATCCTCCGGGGCCTGAAGGAGACGTACGAGTCGCACCACGGCGTTCGCATCCGCGACGCCGCACTCGTCGCCGCCGCCGTCCTGTCGCACCGCTACATCGCCGACCGCTTCTTGCCGGACAAGGCGATCGACCTCGTCGACGAGGCTGCGTCGCGCCTGCGCATGGAGATCGACTCGTCGCCGATCGAGCTCGACGAGGCGGAGCGCCGCGTGCGGCAGCTCGAGATCGAGCTCGCCGCGATGAAGAAGGAGTCGACCGAGGTCCGCGAGCCGATCGAGCGCGAGCTGGCGGACGCGCGGGAGGCGCGTGACGCGCTCGCCGCCCGCTGGGCGCAGGAGAAGGCCGCGCTCGAGCGCGTGAAGGAGATCACGAAGCGCGTCGACGAGCTGAAGCGCGAGGCCGAGCGCGAGGAGCGGCAGGGCAACCTGCAGCGCGTCGCCGAGATCCGCTACCGCGATCTCCCGCAGCTCGAGAAGGAGCTCGCCGAGCGCGACACCGTCCAGACGAACGCGATGGTCAAGGAAGAGGTGGACGAGGACGACGTCGCAGCCGTCGTCGCCCGCTGGACGGGCATCCCCGTCGACCGGCTGCTGGAAGGCGAGACAGAGAAGCTCATCCACATGGAGGAGCGCCTCCATCGCCGCGTCGTCGGCCAGGACGAGGCGGTCGCCGCGGTCGCGAACGCGCTGCGGCGCGCGCGCACCGGCTTGCAGGATCCGAACCGGCCGATCGGGTCGTTCGTCTTCCTCGGCCCGACCGGCGTCGGCAAGACCGAGCTTGCGCGTGCGCTCGCGGAGTTCATGTTCGACGACGAGCGCGCGATGGTACGGCTCGACATGTCGGAGTACCAGGAGCGTCATACGGTCGCGCGTCTCATCGGCGCGCCACCGGGTTACATCGGCTATGAGGAGGGCGGGCAGCTCACGGAGGCCGTGCGGCGGCGCCCGTATTCGGTCGTGCTGCTCGACGAGATCGAGAAGGCGCACGCCGAGGTGTTCGACGTGCTGCTGCAGGTGCTCGACGACGGGCGCCTGACCGACGGCCAGGGCCGCACGGTCGACTTCCGCAACACGGTGCTGATCATGACGTCGAACATCCGCAGTGCCGAGCAGATGCGTGAGCACTTCCGGCCCGAGTTCCTCAACCGGGTCGACGAGATCGTCGTCTTCGACGCGCTCTCACGCGACGAGATCGCCGAGATCGTCGATCACCAGCTGGAGCGGCTGCGCGAACGCCTGGGCGAGCGCGGCATCGTGCTGGAGCTGACCGACGCCGCGAAGGAGGCGCTCGCCGAGGCGGGCTGGGACCCGGCGTACGGCGCGCGGCCGCTCAAGCGCGCCATCCAGCGGCTCGTCGAGAACCCACTGGCTCTGCGGCTGCTCGGAGGCGAGTTCGCCGACGGCGACTCGATCCGGGTGGACGCGGTGGACGGCGAGCTCGCCTTCGAGCGTGTGGGCAACCGAGAAGTAACGATCGTTTAAGAAACCGTTCACGAGCTTCGCGCGAATCTCCAGGAGGTCAACCGAGGAGGAATCGTGAAGAAGCTCGTTTCGCTCGTCCTGGCAGGCATGGTCGCCGCGCTGGCCGTCGCCGCATTCGCGGTCGCAGCGCGGCACGCGAACCCGATCATGGTCGCCGCGAAGCTGACGGCGAAGGAAGAGGTGCCGAAGCAGGCCGTCAAGAACGCGAACGCGACCGGCTCGTTCACGGGCGACATCACCGGGACGAAGCTGACGTGGACGCTGAAGTTCTCCAGGCTGACGGGACCGGCGACGGCGGCGCACATCCATCTCGGCGGGATGGGCGTGTCCGGCAACGTCGTGGTGCCGCTCTGCGGGCCGTGCAAGAGCCCGGTGAAGGGAACGGCGACGCTGACGAAGGCGCTGCTGAAGGACCTCAAGGTGCACAAGCTGTACGTCAACGTGCACACGGCGAAGAACCCGGCCGGTGAGATTCGCGGACAGCTCGCGGTGGGGTAGTACGGTGCGCGGCGATGCTCGTCGTCGCCGCCACCGAACGTGAAGTGGCGTGGATCGACGGGGCCGACGTGCTCGTGTGCGGCATCGGCCCCGTCGAGGCCGCGGTCCGCACGGCGCGAGCCCTGGCGGATCTGCGTCCCGACGCCGTGCTGCACATCGGCCTCGCGGGCGGCCGCACGCTCGAGCCCCCTGCGCTCGTGCTCGGCTCTGAAGCAGTCTACGAGGACGCCCGCGGCCCGCTGCTCCTGTCGCGCATCGAGCCGGACGCCGAGCTGCTCGAACGGATTCGCCGTGGGCTGCCCGATGCGCACGTCCTGCCGATCGGCACGAGCGCCCACGTGGGCGGCACGAGCGCGTGCGAGGTGGAGGCGATGGAGGGCTTCGCGGTTCTGCGCGCGTGCGCGCTCGCCGGCGTGCCGGCGGTCGAGCTGCGTGCGGTCTCGAATGCGATCGCCGAGCCGGACCGCGCGAAGTGGCGCTTCGACGATGCGCTTGCGGCGCTCGCCGACGCGCTAGACCGACTCGACGTCGTCTAGGAACTCGGCGTTGCTCTGCTGCGGCGGCGCGCCGTACGCGAAGAACGCGATCTCGGTGCCCGTCTCGTTGCGCGCCTGCATCGGAGTGCCGACGTGCACGACGATGACGCCGCCCGGCTCGACGTCGACTCGTTCGGGCGGCTCGCCGAGCGCCATCGTCAGCGTGCCGACGATCGGGACGAAGACCTCCTCCTGAACGCGATCGATGTGCCGGCGGCCGCGCACGTGCGGCGGATACCGCCACATGCGTGCCCGTGACTCGGTCGTCGAGGCGAGATCGGTGATCGACGCCGTCTGCCGCGGCGCCTGGCCTTCGTGGCCCGGCCGCTCCTCCCACGCGAGGTCTTGCCCGTGCACGACGTCATAGCCCACAGGGCGACGATACCCTGCCGGCCGTGGCAGAGAGCCGTCCAGCTGCGCTCCCGCCGGCGCAGCGCACCGTCGGCCAGCTCATCGCGGAGTCGATCCGCCTGTACGGCGCGAGGTTCTGGACCGTCTTGCCGCTCGGGCTCCCGTTCGTCGTCGTGGACATCGTGGGCATCGGCCACGGCGTCAACGTCCAGACGCTCCTGCTCTGGGCGTTCGCACCCCTCTTCTGCGCGGCCTACGTCCGGGCGTCGCAGCTCGTGACCGGAGGTGCGCCGAGCCTCTCGGCGCTCGTCACGGCGGCGATCGTGTTCCTGCCGTTCCCGATCCTCCTGCGCATCTTCATCCTCCCGGGGATCGCGTGGTTCGGCGCGTTCGGCCTCGCGGTGCCCGCGGCGGTAGGGGAGGGCCTCGGCGTCCGCGCCGCCCTTCGGCGCGGGAGCGCGCTCGGCCGGGCCGACCTCGTGCACGCCGTCGGCGGGATCGCGGCGCTCGGGCTCGTGTACGGCGTCAGCCGCGCGTTCCTCCTCGTGCTCCTGCACACGCAGGGAAGCCAGACGCAGGCGGTCGCCCTCGTGCTGGCCGATCTCGTCCTCTCTCCGCTTCTCTTCGTGGGCGCGGCGCTCCTGTACGTGGATCAAGTCGCGCGGGTGAAGTAAGTTCACGCCATGCCGATCTACATCTTGCTCTCGAGCCTGTCGCAGCAGGGCGTGCAGACGCTCAAGTCGAATCCCGACCGGCTGCGCGAGGTGAACCGCGACGTCGAGGAGCTCGGCGCCAAGGTGCTGCACCAGTGGGCGACGCTCGGCGACTTCGACTTCGTCAACGTCGTGGAGGCGCCGGACACGGCGACGATCGCGCGCGTGTCCGTCGCGCTCGCGGCGCGCGGGTCGACGCGCATCCAGACGCTGCCCGCGCTGACGATCGACGAGTTCGTTCAGACGCTTTCCTAGCTTCACCGGTGTCAGACACGAAGCTCGGTGTCTGACACCGGCGGACTCACTCGACGGCGACGCGGCGGACGGTCACGCCCCAGGCCTTGCCCGAGGCGAAGAGCTCGTCCGGGTCGACGTCCGCGAGCCAGCCGAGGAAGTGCGGCGACGGGTCGTCCTCGGTGCAGCCGAACACCGCGGGGTAGAGCTTCGCCGCGGGTGGCTCGCGCTTGCCGCTCGCGATCTCGTCGGCGCGGCGCTCGGCCTCCTCCGAGGCGGGACCCTCCATGTAGCCACGCGGCATAGTGGGACTGTGCCCGAGGCGCTCTCCGTCCGCAATCTGCAGAAGCGCTACGGCTCCGTCCAGGCGCTGAAGGGCGTCGACCTCGAGGTTGGAGAGGGCGAGCTCGTCGGCCTGCTCGGCCCGAACGGCGCGGGGAAGTCGACGCTCGTGAAGATCGCGGTCGGCCTCGTCCGGCCGACTCGCGGGCACGCGACCGTCGCCGGCGCGCGCGCAGGCTCGCGCGCGGCGCGCGCGGAGCTCGGCTATCTCGCCGAGATGTTTCGCTTCCCCGGCTGGTACACGGCCGACGAGGTGCTCGAGCTGCACCAGCGGCTCGCCGGCTCGCGCGGCGGCTCGGCCGAGCGCGCGCGCCTGCTCGAGCTCGTCGCGTTGTCCGACGCCTCCGGCCGCCGCGTGGACGGGATGTCGAAGGGGATGCAGCAGCGGCTCGGCGTCGCTCAGGCGCTCGTCGGCGAGCCGCGCCTGCTCATGCTCGACGAGCCGACATCGGCGCTCGACCCGGTCGGCCGCCGAACGGTGCGCCTGCTGCTCGAGGAGCTGCGCGGCCGCGGCGTGTCCGTCCTCCTGAACTCGCATCTCCTCTCCGAAGTCGAGCTCGTCTGCGACCGCGTTGCCATCCTGCTCGGCGGGGAGGTCGTCGCCGCGGGATCGCCGCACGAGCTGTCGCGGCCGCGAGGCGTCGAGCTGGAGACGGACGAAGGCATTCGCCGTGTCGAGGGCGCGGTGCGCGAGGACGTCCCGCGGCTCGTCGCGGAGGCGGTCGCCGCCGGCCGGCAGGTATACGGCGTGCGCGTGCTCACCTCGACGCTCGAGGACGTCTATCTCGAAGCGGTCGGCGGAGAGACGTCGTGACGGAGGTCTGGGTGATCGTCGGCTACGGCTTCCGCGAGGCCGTCCGGCGCAAGATGTTCGCCGTCGTCCTCGTCCTGACGGTCGCGTTCCTGTTTCTCTTCTGGCTCGCGAACCACTACGTGTTCCGCGACCTCTCGACCATCTCGCCGCCCGCCGACGTGCAGGTCGACACGCGGACGTTCGCCGGAGCGTTCCTCGTCGGCCTATCCATGTTCGCGACGCTCTTCCTCGGCGTCGTGCTCGCCGTGTTCCTCACGCTCGGCGCCGTCACCGGCGACGCCGAGCGGGGGCTGCTCCAGCCGCTCGTCGCGCGCCCGATCGGCCGTTCGACGCTGCTCGTCGCACGCTTCATCGGCGCGGGCGCGGTGTGCACCGCATACGTGCTCGCCGTCTACTTCGCGGGGCTGCTCATCACCGGGCTGACCGGCCACTGGTGGCCCGATCAGATCGCATGGCCCGGGATCGAGCTCGCGGGCGGCGTGCTCGTCGTCATCGCGCTCTCGCTCCTCGGCTCCGTCGTGCTGTCGTCCACGGCGAACGGGATCGCGATCTTCATGCTCTTCGGCGCCGGCCTCGTCGCCGGGCTGCTCGGCTCCATCGGGCACGCGCTCAACTCGCACACGATCAAGCACGCATCCGCTGTCGCGTCGTGGGCGCTGCCGTTCGAGGCGTTGTACCAGGACGGGCTGCGCATGATCACCGAGCACGCGTCCGGGCTGACCGGGTTCCTGCTCCAGCTCGGCCCGTTCGGCGGCGCGTACGTGCACGGGTGGGGGATACGGCTTTGGGCGGTCGCCTACGCGCTCATCGTCGGGGCGGTTGCGCTCGTCAGCTTCGCGCGGAAGAACTTGTAGCGATCTCGCCGGCGAGACGCGCGTTCTGGGCGACGAGGTCCTTGTTCGCGCGCTGCGTGCGCCCGCCGCTCTCGCGATGCAGATACGAGAGGATGAACGGCGTCACCGCCTGGCCGTGCACGCCCGCCTCCAGTGCGGCCCCGAGCGCGGCCTCGATCAGCGGCTCGACGTCGTCGAGCGGCTCGTCCGGCGGACGGCCGAGCAGGATGCCGCCGCCGCCGAGATGCCAATGTGTGCGCGCGACGCGCGCCGCTTCCTCCGCCGACTCGACGCGCGCCGACACGGGCGGTCCGCCGGCTGCCGCGTAGAAGAGCGGCAGCGTGTCGGTGCGGAACCCGAGCACCGGGACGCCGAGCGTCTCGAGCAGCTCCGCTGTCGCGGGCACGTCGAGGAGCGACTTCACGCCGGCGGAGACGACGAGCGCCGGTGTCTTCGCCAGCTGTCCGAGGTCGGCGGACACGTCGGGCGGGTCGGGAAAGCCGCGATGGACGCCGCCGAGCCCGCCCGTCGCCATGAACGAGATCCCGGCCGCGCGCGCGACTGCGAGCGTGCCGCCGACCGTCGTCGCGCCGACTGCGCGCTGCTCCACCGCGACGGCGAGGTCGCGCGGACCGATCTTGCGCGCCGACGCGTCGAAGAGCGCGAGCTCGTCCTCCTGCAGCCCGATGCGGATATGTCCGCCGAGAACACCGATCGTCGCCGGAATCGCGCCCGCCGCACGCACGTGCCGCTCCGACTCCATCCCGACCTCGACGCCCTCGCCGGGCGGGAAGCCGTGCGCGATCAGCGTCGTCTCGAGCGCGACGACCGGTCCGCCGTCGGCGATCGCATCGCCGATCTCCTTGGTCATGCGGATCACGCCGGCCGTTCCATCTCGACGAAGCGGCTGCGCTCGTCTGCCTTCACCTCGCGAAAGCCGGCGCGCCGATACGCGCGCAGTGCACGCTCGTTCCAGCGCGCGACCCACAACCGGAATCGGAGCGGTTCCCATTGCGCGCGCGCGTATTCGAGCCCGGCCTCGATGAACGGCTGCGCGAGGCCCTGTCCCGTGAGGTCGGGGCGCATGCCGAGGCCGATGCGCACCTCGTCGTGCTCGCGCACGAAGTTGAAGAAGCCGACGAGATCGCCCTCGTCGCCCACGACCGCGCGGAGCCCCTCGCGCCGCGCCGCGCTGGAGAAGAGCTCGACGCGCCGCGGATCGGATGCGGTGTCGTACCACTCGTACGGGAACTCGTACCGCCACGTCGCGATCTCGGCGGCGTAGTCCTCGGTCATCGCGGTCACGTTCACGGCAGCGACCCTACTGTGGCAACGCAGCGGGCCGCCGCGTCGAGCCCCCGTCGCGCCGCGTCCTCGAGCGAGCCCCCGAGGAGGAAGCCGGCCGCGAACGCATCGCCTGCGCCGGTCGTGTCGACGACCTCCGCGTCGATCGGCGAGAGGTCGAGGCGCGCGTCCTCGGTGACGATCGTCACGCCCCGCGGCCCGCGCTTGATCACGCCCGTCGGTGCGGAGAGATACGCACCGCCGAGCATCTCCCACTCCGCCTCGGTGGCGAAGAGGACATCCGGCGCGACGACGTCGATAAGCTCGCGGAAGCGCACCGGGCCGAATGCGCGGATCTCCGTCCACGCGGCCACGTCGACCGACACGCGCGCGCCGCGGTCGCGGGCGATCGTCGCGGCGAGGAGCGCCGCATCGGAGACCGGCTCGCGCAGGAGCGCATAGCCGGAAACGTGGACGACGTCGCAGTCGAGCCAGCCCGCGTCCAGCTCGGATGGCTCGAGCGAGGGAGCGACGCCGCGGTCGGAGGCGAGCGAACGCTCGCCGTCGGCCCCGACGATGGAGACCACGACCCCGGTCGCGCCCGCGACGACGGGGCCGACGAGCTCGACGCCGCGTGCCGCGAGCTCACGGGCGACGAGCTCGCCGGTGGCGTCGTCGCCACGCTTCGCGATGCACCGCGCCTCCGCCCCGAGGGACACCGCCCAGGCGGCGACGTTCGCCGCCTGTCCGCCCGCGCCGACCTGCGTGGCCGCCCGGACGTCGCCGCCGGGAGCGAGCGGCTCGTCCAGCCGCACGATCACGTCGAGCATCACGTCGCCGAGGGTCGCGATCCGCACTTCCTACAATCGTCCCATGGACGAAGAGGACAGAGCAGCTCGACTGCGCTCGTTCCTCATCGGAGGCGTCGTCGGTGCGTCGGCTGCGGTCGCCACCGCGCGGCGTCGCCGCGATCTCGCGCGCCGTCGCCGCGAGCGCAAGCTCCATCCGGCCGGCCTCGCGGCGTTCGAGGAGGCGCCGTGCTTCCAGGAGCTGCTCGAGCATGAGCGGGAGCTGGACGGCTGAAAGTAGCCTTAGCGACCCGTGCCGATCTACGAATACCGCTGCCCGAACGGCCACTTGTTCGAGCGCTTCCAGTCGATGACCGCACCCGCGCCGGAGAGATGCGACGAGTGCGGCGCCGCGCCGGTCGAGCTCGTCCTCTACCCGGTGGCGATCCACTACAAGGGCTCGGGCTTCTACACGACCGATTACGGCAAGGGCAAGGCGGCGAAGAAGGACGGCGGCGAGGGCGGCGGGTCGTCCTCCTCGGACGCGCCCAAGACCGAGTCGAAGCCGGTGGAGAAGAAGCCGGCCGCCTCGAGCGGCGACTCCTAGCATCCGGTGTCAGACACCGGAGGCGGTGTCTGACACCGGCGCGTGAAGGTT
>DATAMX010000126.1:0-1515 GCA_036260475.1 Gaiellaceae bacterium
GGCCCGGCGGCGGCGTAGAAGCGGGGCGTCAATGCCGGTACCGGAGCTCGTGCCAGCTCGGCGTGGGCAGCAGCTCGAGCAGCGCGCGCCCGCCGCCCGGGTCGCGGTACGAGAACTCCGCCGCGTCGTCGTCCCAGCCGACCTCGAGCTTGCCTTCCTTGACGTGGTGGTCGAGCCAAGCGCCGCGGAAGACGAGCTTCTTCAACCAGTACACGAGCGACTCGCCGCCGACGAGCGAGACCTCGTCCCAGCGGCGGACGAGATAGCGCCCGAGCGCGCTGCGCGGCTCCTCGATCCCGGCGCGCTCGACGAGCTCGACGAGATCGGCCGTCTCGTCGGCATCGAGCTCGTTCCGCGAGAGGAGCCCGAGCTTCACCGCGGCTGCGGTGACGCGCTGCTCGAAGTCCTCGGCGTTGAAGCTGAAGCTGTACCCGAGGAACTCGACGAGGTAGTCGTCGCCGGAGCTGTAGTTCGCCTCCGCCTCCACGGTCGAAGCGTACCCTTGGCACGTGCGCTCACTTCGCGTTCCAGCCGCCGCCGTCGCGGTCGTCGCGCTCGTGGTCGCGACCGCGCTCGCACTCGGCTGGTCGGTGCAGCGGGCGGCGTATCTCGCGCCGGTGATCGTGGTCGGATTCGCGGCCGTCGCCGGACTGCTCATCCTCTGGGGCAAGGTCGCGGTCCAGCAGCTGCGCGAGACGCGACGCCCCCGACTCGTGCTCGCGCTCTGGGTCGTCGGCCTCGCGCTGCTCGTGGTGCTGAGCTTCCTAGGCGTGAAGCTCCCGCGCGAGGGCGGCTAGCAGCCGGTCCACGTCCGCGCGGTCGTTGTACGGCGCGATCGAGATGCGCAGGAGCTCGCCGTCGTGCGAGACGGGGATCTCGACCCGGTGCTCGTCGAACAGCCGCTGCGACAGCCCCGTGTCGGGCGCCGGAAGCCGGACGCTCGCCATCTGCAGCACCATCGGTTCCGGCGCGATCGGCTCCGTGCCGAGCAGCTCGCACAGGTCTCGCCGCGCCTCGCGGCAAAGTGCGACGCAGCGCTCCCGGACGTCGTGCTCGCGCACGAACTCGATCGCTGTGGGGACGGAGAGATACGCGGCCGAGTCGCGCGTTCCCTGCCGCTCGGTGCGCGAGATGAACGTCGCCGGCTCCTCGTAACCCCAGCTCGTGATGACGCCGTCGACGCGCTCCTGCCACTCGGGGCGCACGTGCAGGAAGCCGGCGCCCTTCGGAGCGCACAGCCACTTGTGACAATTGCCGGAGTAGAAGTCCGCGCCGAGCGCCTCGACGTCGAGGTCGACCTGGGCGACCGCATGCGCGCCGTCGACGACCGTCGCGAGCCCGAGGGAGCGAGCCCGCGAGACGATCTCCTCCACGGGCAGCAGGAGCGCGGTCTCCGACGTGATGTGCGAGACGAACACCGCCTTCGTCCGCTCGGTCACGTGCTCGAAGAGCTCGTCGAAGCTCGCCTGCACGAGCGTGCACAGGCGCTGCCAGGTGAGCACGCATGCGCCGTAC
>DATAMX010000129.1:0-10472 GCA_036260475.1 Gaiellaceae bacterium
CGTCCTCGTGTGGCTCGCCAGCCAGACGTTGATCCCGAAGGGCCACTCGAGCGGGAAGCTGACGACCTCCGAAGCGATCGCCGCCGTCAAGGCGAACCAGATCGAGGAGGCGACGTTCGATCCTGCGCACCGCGCGATCAACCTCGTCTTCTTCCAGGACAACAAGAAGAAGACCGTCCACTACGCGTCCGACCAGGCGCAGGTGCGCTTCCAGACGCTGCTCGAGGCGCACGACGTGAAGTGGGACTCGAAGGGGACGGGCGGGTTCTCGTGGACGGCGCTGATCGGGTCGTTCCTGCCGTTCCTGCTGCTGATCGGCTTCTGGATCTTCCTGATGAACCAGGTGCAGGGCGGCGGCTCGAAGGTGATGAGCTTCGGGAAGTCGCGCGCGAAGCGCATGGCGCCGGACTCGCCGAAGATCGGCTTCAAGGACGTCGCCGGCGTCGACGAGGCCGTCGAGGAGCTCCAGGAGATCAAGGAGTTCCTCGAGAACCCGAAGAAGTTCCAGGCGCTCGGCGCCCGCATCCCGAAGGGCGTGCTTCTCTACGGGCCGCCCGGCACCGGCAAGACGCTGCTCGCGCGCGCGGTCGCCGGCGAGGCCGGCGTGCCGTTCTTCTCCATCTCCGGCTCCGACTTCGTCGAGATGTTCGTCGGCGTGGGCGCGTCGCGCGTGCGCGACCTGTTCGAGCAGGCGAAGCAGGCGGCGCCGTGCATCGTGTTCATGGACGAGATCGACGCGGTCGGCCGCCATCGCGGCGCGGGCCTCGGCGGCGGGCACGACGAGCGCGAGCAGACGCTGAACCAGCTGCTCGTCGAGATGGACGGGTTCGAGATGAAGGACAACATCATCCTCATCGCGGCGACGAACCGGCCCGACATCCTCGACCCGGCGCTGCTGCGCCCGGGCCGCTTCGACCGGCAGATCGTCGTCGACCGTCCCGACCGCATCGGCCGCCGCAAGATCCTCGAGGTGCACACGAAGGGCAAGCCGCTCGCGCCCGAGATCGACCTCGACACGCTCGCGTCCGGCACACCCGGCTTCACCGGAGCCGATCTCGCCAACCTCGTGAACGAGGCGGCGCTGCTCGCAGCGCGCCGGGGCAAGAAGATCATCGAGCAGGAAGAGCTCGAGGAAGGAATCATGCGCGTCGTGGCCGGTCCCGAGAAGAAGGCGCGTCTGCTCTCCGAGCACGAGCGCAAGATCACGGCGTACCACGAGATGGGCCACGCGCTCGTCGGCCACTATCTCGAGCACACTGATCCGATCCACAAGATCACGATCGTGTCGCGCGGCCAGGCGCTCGGCCTCACCATCTCGCTCCCGACGGAGGATCGCTACCTCACGACGCGCACGGCGCTCATGCACCAGATGGGCATGACGCTCGGCGGTCGCGCGGCGGAGGAGATCGTCTTCCACGAGGTGACGACCGGCGCCGCGAACGACCTCGAGAAGGTCACGCAGACCGCGAAGCAGATGATCATGCGCTTCGGCATGAGCGAGAAGCTCGGCCCGCGCGTGCTCGGCCGCGGCCACGACCAGCCGTTCCTCGGCCGCGATTACGGTGCCGAGGCCGACTACTCCGAGGAGATCGCCCGCGAGATCGACGACGAGATCCGCCGCGTCATCGAGGAGGGCCACGAGCTCGCGCTCCAGGTGCTGCGCGAGCACATGGAGGAGCTGCATCGCGTCTCGCAGATCCTCATCGAGCGCGAGACGATCGACCGCGACCAGTTCGAGCGGCTGCTCGCGGGCGAGGACGAGAGCAGCGTGTTCCCCGAGGAGGCGGCGCCGGCGGAGGCTCCGCAGCCGCAGGACGAGCCAAAGCGCGAGCGCAAGCCACGGCCGCGGCCGTTCCCGATCCCGGGAGCGACCATGCAGCCGCCGCCGGATCCCGCCAAGTCCTGAGGTCATGATCGAGATCTCGTGTGAGGCGTGCGGCTGGCTCGCCCTCACGAACCAGCCGGCCCATCACGTCTGGGCGGAGCACGTTGCGGGGTGTCCCGCCGTCGGCGGCGCCGTGCGTCACATTCCGGACCTGCCGCCGCTCCCCGTGCGGCTGCCGGAGGTGCGCGCCTGCAAGCACCGGCTCGTGCGCCGGCAGATCGCCGTCACGGCTGCGGGCGTGAAGCGCTACGCGGTCGTGTGCGAGCTGTGCGGCCGGCGCGTGGACGCGGCCTGACGTCAGGCGGCGGGCTGCGCCGGCGCGGGCTCCGACCGCGCCGCCAGGACGACGGCGCCGAGGACGACCGCTCCGCCGAGCAAGGTTGCGGCTGACGGCCGCTCGGAGAGAGCGGCCCAGACCCAGAGCGGGCCGAGGACGATCTCGAGCAGCGTGATGAGCGCGACCTCGCCGGCCGGGAGCAGGCGCGCGCCGATCGTGAGGAAGACGAACCCGAGGCCGATCTGCGTGATCCCGAACGCGGTGAGCAGGCCGACGTCGATGCCGCTCACCGAGCCGGCGGAGGCGAACGGCGCGAACACGACGAGCACGACGAGCTGCGACAGGAACGTCGCCGGCGCCATCGAGACGTCGCGGCGATGCCGCGTGATGACGAGCGTCGCCGCGAACGAGACGGTCATCAGCAGGGACAGGCCCAGTCCGAGCGCGGTCGGATGCCCCGGCCCACCGGCCATCGCTGCGACGCCGACGAGGGCGATGAGCATCGCCGCCCACGTCCGGCGGCTCACCGGGTCGCCGATCAGCGTGCCGAGCACGGCGGCGAGGATCGGCGCGAGCGCCTGCATGAAGAGCACGTTCGCGACCGACGCATGGTTGAGCGCGGCGATGAACGACGCCGATGACGTGGCGAGGAGCGCGACGACCGCGAGGCCGCCGCTTCCGATCGCGCGGAACGCGCTGACGATCGCGCCGCGCTCGGCCGCTGCGATGTACGTGAGCAGACCGAGCGCCGCGAAGACGGCGCGTCCCGCCACCTGCGTCGCCGTGCCGACCGAGAGCTCGCGCTGGAAGAGCCCCGCCGTCGACCAGGCGACGGCCGCGAGAGCGACGAACACGCGTCCCTTCTGCTGATCGGTCATCCGGCGCCGAACTCAACCACAGCGCGGTCGGCAGAAGGGCTTCCACTCTCAGGAGCGGAGGCTCCGTGCAACCATGCACTCGTGATCCCGATCGAAGAGCGCTTCCGGCGGCCCTCCGTCATGGGCGTCCTGAACGTGACGCCCGACTCGTTCTCGGACGGAGGCGTGCACTTCGACCCGGACGTCGCGGTTGCGGCGGCGCGGCGCATGCACGACGAGGGCGCGGCGATCGTCGACGTCGGCGGCGAGTCGACGCGACCCGGCTCCGACGGCGTCTCTGCCGACGAGGAGCTTCGTCGCGTCGTCCCCGTCCTCGAGCGCCTCGGGGGCAGCGTGCCGATCTCGATCGACACTGCGAAGGCCGAGGTCGCTCGGCGCGCGATCGGCCTCGGAGCCGAGCTCGTCAACGACGTGACCGCGCTTCGCGCCGACCCCGAGCTCGCCGGCGTCGTCGCCGACAGCGACGCCTACCTGTGCCTCATGCACATGCAGGGCGAGCCGCGCACGATGCAGGTCGATCCGCGGTACGACGACGTCGCATCGGAAGTGGCCGCATTCCTCGAAGAGCGCCTTGCGTTCGCGGTGGCGCAGGGAATCGCGGAGGACGCGATCTGCCTCGACCCGGGCATCGGCTTCGGGAAGACGGTCGAGCACAACATCGAGCTGATCCGCCGCCTCGACGTCCTGCTCGCGCTCGGCCGTCCGGTGCTGATCGGCATCTCGCGCAAGAGCACGCTCACCCGCCTCGGCGCCTCGGACCTCGAGAGCGCGAGCGTCGGCGCAGCTGTCGCCGCCTACGAGCGCGGCGCGACGATCATTCGCGCGCACGACGTCGCCTCGCACGTCGGGGCGCTCGACATCGCCAAGGCGTTTGCGTGATCACGGTCGAGCTGCGCGATCTCCGGGTGTTCGGCCATCACGGCGTGTACGAGGAGGAGCGGGAGCGCGGCCAGGACTTCCTCTTCGACGTCGAGCTCGAGGTCGGGGAGCGCGGGACGTCGGACCGGATCGAGGACGCCGTCGACTACAGCGCCGTCGCCCGCGCCGTGCGCGAGGTCTCCGACGCGCATGCGTACGCGCTCCTCGAGGCGCTCGCATCCGCCGTCGCGGACGACTTGCGCGAGCGCTTCCACGTCGATCGCGCGACCGTGCGCGTCACGAAGCCGGCGGTGCAGCCGGCCGGCCTCCCGGGAACGGCAGCCGTCAGCGTTTCGAGGCCCTGACCCGCAGCACGTAGCTCGCGCTCGTCGTGCGGCCCGACAGCGCGACGTCGACGTACGCGTACGCGCCCGCCGCTCCCCCGGTGATCGACGAGCCCTTGAAGTCGCGCTGCCGCAGCGCGGGCGGCTCGTCGACCGTGTACGTCTCGTGGCCCCAGATCCGTGCGGTAGCCGAGCCGGTCGAATCGAGCGAGACCCGGACGGTGCGGTGGGCAGGCACCCAGATGCGATACAGGTCGCGCGGGTCCTCGGCCTGCAGCAGCGTCCCGGAGATCCTGATCGACGGACGGGCGGCCGTCGTGATCGGCGGCTGGCCGTTCGAGAACAGCTGGCCCGGCTTCACCTGCACGATGTCGTCGTTCGGCTCGCCGGGATCGCTACGGGGCACGGGCGCCGCAAGCGCGGCCGCGATGTCGACCACTCCGAAGCCGGTCTTCGGATCGAAGCGCTGCGACCCGACCGGTCGAGCGCTCTCGCGCAGCAGCTCAGCCACCTGGCTCGCGGTGAGATTCCGTCGCACCGTCCAGATCCACGCTGCCGCCGCGCTCACGAGCGGCGCCGCGAAGCTCGTCCCGGCGAGTCCGCTGGACATGCCGCTCGCGTCGTGGGAAAGCGGCACCTCCGCGCTCATGTTCGTCCCCGGCGCCGCGACGTCGACCCAGTCGCCCGAGCTCGAGAACGGCATCGGCGCGTTCTGCTCGTCGGTCGCGCCGACCGCGAAGACGTGCGCGTACGAGGCCGGATAGGTGGGCGGGTTCCCGTCGAGCCCGCTGTTGCCCGCCGCCGCCACGACGATGCAGCCGGCGTGCACCGCGCGGAGGATCGCGTCCTGCACCTGCGGGTTGGGCTCGGTGCCGCCGAAGCTGAGGTTGATCACCGCGGGGCAGTGCTGCGCCGCCGTCTCGATCCCCTCTGCGGCCGACCGGGCGTCGATCCCGTTCGCACCGCGTCCGGCATCCCAGAGCTCGAGCACCGCGTCCGGGTAGACGCCGGTGAACCCGTCCACGGCCGACCCGGCCGCAAGTGACGCGACAGCGGTGGCGTGGTAGTCGTCCGGGCCGGCGAGCGTCTGGGCGTCGAGGTACGTCGTGTTCGCACGACCGGTGAACTCGGGCTGCGAGGCGTCGACGGCACCGTCGACGACGACGATCGGGACACCTGGTCCGGGCGCCGTCACGGTGTCCGCGTCGATCGAGTGCAACCACCACTCGGCCGGCGTGTCGCCCGCCGCAGCCGCGGCCGTCGCCAGGGCGCATGACGCCGCGACGACGACGAGCGAAAGGCGGCGAGGCACGCGCCGTCAGCGTACCGCTACGTTCAGGACGTGCCGCGTGCGTACATCGGCCTCGGGTCGAATCTCGGCGACCGCGAGGCCACGATCCGAGCCGCCCTCGAGGTGCTCGAGGCAGAGCCGGGACTCACCGTGGCTGCCGTCTCCGGGCTGATCGACACCGAGCCCGTCGGCGTCGTCGACCAGCCGCGCTTCGTCAACGGGGTGGCCGCAGTCGACACGGAGGTTTCCGCTCGCGGCCTGCTCGACGTCCTGCTCGCGGTGGAGCAGCGCTTCGGCCGCCGGCGCGAAGCGTCGCTCCCGCAGGGCCCGAGGACGCTCGACCTCGACCTTCTGCTCTACGGCGACGCGGAGATCGACGAGCCCGGCCTGTGCGTCCCGCACCCGCGACTCCACGAGCGCGCGTTCGTCCTCGGCCCCCTCACCGAGCTCGCTCCGGGCCTGGAAGTCCCTGGAAAGGGGTCGGTCCAGACTCTCCTTGCCCGGCTACACTGAGGCCCGCATGTCGCACCTGGACGATCTCGACGAGTACGAGGCCGACCTCGAGCTCCAGCTGAAGAAGGAGTACCAGGCCGTCTTCAGCCTCTTCCGGTACTGCGTGCTCACGCAGGACGCGACGTATCTGTGCAACAAGCTCGAGCGCACCTACGTGCCTCAGCAGACGTACCCGTTCTTCCATCTGAAGCTCGAGGACGTCTGGGTCTGGGACAAGAACCGGCCGACGCGGATCATCCCGCGCACCGAGATCTTCACCTCCGGCGACGTGACGATCGAGGAGCTGCGCGGCGAGGGCGACGAGCCCGCGCTGACTCCGGAGGCGCTCGCCGAGCGCATCGGCGAGACCCAGCCGCACGAAGAAGATTTCTGACCCGGCGGTGTCAGACACCGCTGAGCGGTGTCTGACACCGTTAGGTTTGTCGCGATGCTGCTCGCGGTCGACGCCGGGAACACGCAGACCGTCTTCGGGCTGTACGACGGAGACCGTCTCGCCGAGCACTACCGCGTCGGGACGAACCCGACGCACACAGCCGACGAGCTCGCGGTCATGCTGCGCGCGCTCGTCGACCTCGAGTCGCTGGACGGGATCGTCCTCTGCTCGTCCGTGCCGCAGCTGGTCACCGAGTACGAGTCGCTGGCGGAGCGCTGGGCGCACGTCGAGCTGCTCGTCCTCGGCCCGGGCGTGTCGACGGGAGTGCCCGTGCGCTACGACGATCCGCGCGAGGTCGGCCCCGATCGCATCGCGAACGCCGTCGCCGCACGCGAGCGGCACGGTATGCCGTGCGTCGTCGTCGACTTCGGCACGTCGACGAACTTCGACGTCGTCTCGGCGAGCGGCGAGTTCGCCGGCGGCGTGCTCGCACCCGGGATCGAGATCTCGATGGACGCGCTCTTCGCGCGCGCTGCGCGCCTGCCGAAGGTGCCGTTCGTCGCGCCCGAGCGCGTGATCTCGCAGACGACCGTGCAGGCGCTGCAGTCGGGGCTCATCTACGGGTTCGCCGGGCAGGTCGACTCGATCGTCGACCGCATCCGCGAGGAGCTCGGCGCGCCCGAGGCGACGGTCGTCGCCACCGGTGGACTCGCGGAGCTGATCGCGCCGCACTCGCGCACCATCTCGAAGGTCGATCCGTTCCTGACGCTCGAGGGTCTCAGGATCGTCTGGGAGCGGAACCGGTAGCCGTGCGGACGATCACGAACGACGCCGAGCTGCGCGCGATCATCGGCTCGCCCAGCGACGTCGTCGTCTCCAAGATCTCCGACCGCCTCAACGAGCTCACGAGGCAGTTCATCGAGCGCTCGCCGTTCGTCTGCGTGGCCACGAAGATGCCGAACGGCGGCATCGACGTCTCGCCGCGCGGCGATCCGCCCGGGTTCGTCCGCATTCTCGGCGACCGCGAGCTGCTGATTCCGGAGCGGCCGGGGAACCGGATCGCCGACACGCTGACGAATCTGCTCGCCGACCCGTCCATCGGGCTCATCTTCCTGATCCCCGGGGTCGGCGACTCGTTCCGCGTCAACGGGCGCGGCGCGATCACCGACGACCGGGAGCTCCTCGCGCCGAGCGCGGTCGAGGGATCGGTCCCGAAGCTCGGGATCCTCGTCTCTGTCGACGAGGCGTACACGCAGTGCTCGAAGGCGCTCATTCGTTCGGATCTCTGGAATCCCGAGCGGCACATCGATCGCTCGGACCTCCCGAGCTCGGGCGAGATCCTCCGCTCGCTCAACGACCCGAACTTCGACGCGGAGGAGTACGACCGGGCCCGTGCGGAGCGCTATGCGCGCCGCGAGGGTCTGTACTAGCCGCCGCCGTAGATCGAGATCGGCATGCCCTCGAGGAGGTACTCCTCCGACGGGTCGGGCAGGTCGCCCTCCAGGCGGGCGAGGATCTCCGCCGCCCCGGGGGCGGCCGCGAACAGCCGCGTGACGACTTCCTCCGTCGACGAGAGCTGCACGAGCTCGTTCTTGAACGGCTTCGGGAACCGCCCGTGGCCGAGATACCAGCCGTAGAACTTCTTCAGGAAGCTCGATGCACGGCGCTCGCCGAGCTCGCGCACCGTCTCCCGAACGAAGAGGATCAGCTCGGCGGCGACTTCCTCGCGCTTCGGCTCGGGGCTGTCGCCGAGCACCATCTCGCGGATCGCCCACGGGTTGCCCTGTGCCCCCCGGCCGACCATCACTGCGGCTGCGCCGGTGGCCGCCAGCACCGATTGCGCCTTCGCGCGCGAGACGACGTCGCCCGAGGCGATGACCGGCACGTCGACGAGGTCGACGAGCTCCGCCGTCAGCGAGTGGTCGGCCACCCCCGTGTACATCTGCTTGGCCGAGCGCGGGTGGAGCGTGAGCGCCGCAGCGCCGGCGTCGACGAGCTTCGGCCCGAGCACGAGGCACGCGCGCGAGCCGTCCTCGACACCGCGCCGCATCTTCACGGTCACGGGCACCGACACTGCAGACGCGACCGCCTCCGTGATCCGGCACGCGAGACCGGGGTCCTCGAGCAGGTGGGCACCTGCGCCCGTCTTCGTCACCTTGCGGACGGGGCAGCCGAAGTTCATGTCCACGATGTCGGCCCCGGCGGCGACCACCATCCGGGCGGCCTCGGCCATCACCGCGGGCTCGGAGCCGAAGATCTGGATGGCGAGCGGATGCTCGTCCGCACCGACCCGGAGATAGCCGAGCGTGCGCTCGTTCCTGTGCTCGATGCCGGCGCACGAGACCATCTCCGAGCAGACGAGCCCGGCGCCGAACCGGCGGCCCTGCCGGCGGAAGGCCTGGACGCTCACTCCCGCCATCGGGGCGAGGACGACCCTGGTCGGCAGCTCGACCGGCCCGATCCGCCAGGATTCGCGCAGTTCCACGCTCATGCGGGGATGGTAGCCCGGCCCCCGTTGACGACCCTGTCGGCCGGAGGTACCATCCGCCCCCGCCGGAGGCCCAGCCACCGGCCGTTTTTGTTGCCGCCGGGGTCTTTCAGGAGGACCAGTTGAAGGAAGTCATTCTCACGCCCGAGGGCTTCGAGAAGCTCAAGGCCGAGATCGAGTACCTGTCCGTAGACCGGCGCCGCGACATCGCGGACCGCATCCGCACTGCGCGCGAGTTCGGCGACATCGCCGAGAACGCCGAGTACGACGCGGCCAAGAACGAGCAGGCCCATCTCGAGGCCCGCATCGCGATGCTCGAGGAGCGCCTGAAGCACGCGCGCGTCGTGACGAAGAAGGAGATCAAGTCGGGCGAGGTCTCGATCGGGACCAAGGTTCGCCTGCGCGACGTGAAGGCCGGCAAGACCGTCGAGTACCACATCGTCGGGTCCGCCGAGGCGGATCCGTCCGCGAACAAGCTCTCGAACGAGTCGCCGGTCGGCAAGGCGATCATGGGCCGCAAGAAGGGCGAGACGGTCGAGGTCGCCGCGCCGCGCGGCAAGTTGAAGTTCAAGATCATGGACATCAAAGCCGCCTAGTGGCTCCGCGCGAAACGCTGCGCGTTTCGCGCGGTGGGAGGTTCCCGCTTCGCGGGAGCGCGTGGAGATCAACCGGCGTGAAACGCTGCGCGTTTCTCGCCGTCTGAGGTACCCGCTTCGCGGGAGCGCGTGGCGGCAAAGCCGCCACGCTCTTTGAGGTGTTGGGCGATTGGTTCTGCTGCGCGGGCGGTGGTGCTTCGCATCCCCGCCCGCTGGTGCGCCTGCGCGTAAGCCGGCTTCGCCCGGCTTACGTGCAGGCCTTCATGCATGCGCGGTTCGGGCGGCTAGAGCCGTAGACTCGCGCGGATGAGCGCGCCGAAGCACTTCCGCAACCGCGACGAGATTGCCGCCGTTCGCGCGGAGACCGAGCCTCTCGAGAACGGCGTCGGCGCGGAGACGAAGCGGCGCCTCGCCGGCCGCGTGCTCGCGCGCCGCGACATGGGGAAGCTCGTCTTCCTCGACCTCGTCGACCGCTCTGGCCGGATCCAGCTTCTGTGCCACACCGAGAAGACGGGCGACCTCGACGTCCACCTCGGCGACGTCGTCGGCGTCACGGGCTCGCCGTCGAAGTCGAAGCGCGGCGAGCCCTCGCTCGACGTCGATGCGCTGGAGATCCTCGCGCGCATCCGGACGCCCCTGCCCGACACGTTCCACGGCGTCACCGACGTCGAGGCTCGCTACCGCCGCCGCTACCTCGACCTGCTGATGAACGAGGACTCGCGTCGCGACGCCATCCTGCGCGCGCGCATGGTCACCGCCATGCGCGCGTACCTCGACGTCGAGGGCTTCATCGAGGTCGAGACGCCGATCCTGCAGCCGCGCTACGGCGGCGGGTTCGCCGAGCCGTTCGTCACGACGTCGAACCTCCTCGACCAGGATCTCTACCTGCGCATCGCCGACGAGCTGTATCTCAAGCGGCTCATCGTCGGCGGCCTCGAGAAGGTGTATGAGCTGTCGAAGGACTTCCGC
>DATAMX010000077.1:0-3306 GCA_036260475.1 Gaiellaceae bacterium
GCGCTTCCCCGGCCTGTACGGCTTCGGCTAGCGGCGGCGCGGACCGGTGTCAGACACCGGTCCCGGTGTCTGACACCGCTGCGCAATCGGGGTGCCCAGATTCGAACTGGGGACCTCTCCGACCCGAACGGAGCGCGCTACCAGGCTGCGCCACACCCCGATGTGCGGCCATAGGGTAGCTGTGTGGCTCTGCGAGCGGTCCTCTTCGACGTCGACTTCACGCTCGCCCGTCCCGGGCCCGAGCTCGGGCCGGAGGGATACGTGCGTGCCGGAGCGCGACACGGGCTCACGCTCGACCCGGCTCGGTACGAGGAGGGACGGCAGGCGGCGCTGGCCGCGCTCGAACGCCATCCCGACTTCGAGCACGACGACGAGATCTGGTTCGCGTTCACGGAGCGGATCGTTCGCGGCATGGGCGGAGCACCGCCCGCCTCGTACGAGTGCGCGGTCGAGATCACGCGCGGCTGGGAGCGGCACGAGAACTTCGAGCTGTACGACGACGTCGTTCCCGTGCTGGACGCGCTGCGCCGAGCAGGCCTGAAGATCGGCCTCGTCTCGAACTCGGCCCGCGACGTCCACGCGTTCGCACGGCATCACGCGCTGGAGATCGATGCAGGCATCAGCTCGTTTCATCACGGGAAGACGAAGCCCCACGCGTCGATCTTTCGCGCTGTCCTCGACCTGCTCGGCGTGGCGCCGACGGAAGCCGCGATGGTCGGCGACACGATCGAGGCTGACATCGACGGAGCGCTCGCTCTCGGGATGCGAGCCGTTCTCGTCGACCGGCTCGACCTCGATCAGGACTACGAGCCTCGCATCGTGGACCTGAACGCGTTGCCATCGGTTCTCGGTCTACATAGGCTCTGATCGATGGCCGGCTGGCTCGCATGGTCGATCGCCGCGGCGCTGCTCGCCGTCGGCGAGATCTTCACGCCGGGGCTCTTCTTCCTCGGGCCGGTCGCGCTCGCCGCCGTCGCCGGCGCGGTGGCTGCGGCGGTGGGCGGCGCGGTGTGGCTCCAGCTCGTGGTGTTCATCGCGGCCTCGGCCGCGTCCCTCGGAGTGCTGCGCCCGATCGCGCGGGCCCATCTGCACATGCCCGCCGCGATTCGCACCGGAACGGCTGCGCTCGAAGGCGCGCCGGCAATCGTGCTGCAGCGCGTCGACGGCGACGGCGGCCGGGTCCGCATCGGCGGCGAGGAATGGTCGGCGCGCGCGTACATGCCCGATCAGGTGATCGAGCCCGGCACGCGCGTCGAAGTCATGAAGATCGAAGGTGCAACCGCCCTTGTCTACGAGTGAGGTAAGCGAATGGTCGCGTTGATCGTCATCGCCGTCGTCGCGGTGTTCGTGCTGGTGGTTCTCGCCCGCACGATCCGCATCATCCCGCAGGCGCGCGCGGGTGTCATCGAGCGCCTCGGGCGCTACCACCGCACGCTGAATCCGGGGCTCGCGATCGTCGTGCCGTTCATGGACAGGCTTCGTCCGCTCATCGACCTGCGCGAACAGGTCGTATCGTTCCCTCCGCAGCCGGTGATCACGGAGGACAACCTCGTCGTGAACATCGACTCGGTCATCTACTTCCAGGTGACGGACGCGAAAGCGGCGACGTACGAGATCGCGAACTACATCCAGGCGATCGAGCAGCTGACGGTGACGACGCTGCGGAACGTGATCGGCGGCCTCGCGCTCGAGAAGACGCTGACGTCGCGGGACGAGATCAACAACGCGCTGCGCGGCGTGCTCGACGAGGCGACCGGGAAGTGGGGGATCCGCGTCAACCGCGTCGAGCTGAAGGCGATCGACCCGCCTGCGTCGATCAAGGAGACGATGGAGAAGCAGATGCGCGCCGACCGCGAAAAGCGGGCCGCGATCCTCCAGGCAGAGGGCCAGAAGCAGGCGGCGATCCTCACGGCGGAGGGCGAGAAGCAGGCGGCCGTCCTGCGCGCGCAGGGGCAGCGCGAGGCGACGATCCTGGAGGCCGAGGGCCAGGCCAAAGCGATCGGCACGGTGTTCCAGGCAATCCACGAAGGCAACCCCGACCCGCAGCTACTCGCGTATCAGTACGTGCAGGCGCTGCCGCAGATCGCGGCGGGCGAATCGAACAAGGTGTGGATCGTGCCGGCCGAGTTCCAGCGCGCGCTCGGGCGCATCGGCTCGAAAGAGGACAAGGACGGCTAGCTAACAGCGTTCCTTGCTGCACGCGCGGAGCGGCGTCACGGACGGCGTCCCGTCGCGCCAGACGAGCCGGATCAGCAAGGACGCGGCGTTGTCGTCGTAGCGCGACTCGCGCAGGTGGAAGTCCTCGTTGGCGCGGTGCACGAGCCAGTACCGGCCGTTCTTCAGCCCGGTGATGTCGAGTTGCTGGCCGTGGAAGAAGGCGGGATAACGGTCGGTGTAGCCGACCGACACGCCCTCGGTGACCCCCGACGCCTTCGGATGGAACTGCCCGCAGTTCGAGAGGAAGCGCGGCGGGCCGTGCGGAACGCCGATCGCCGTGCCGTAATGGTCGGCCATGCAGAAGCCGCTCTTGTGGTCGCGCACGCGTAGCGCGAAGTCGGCCGCCGTGCGCAGCTCTGCGTGCACGAAACCGATCATGTGCCAGTGGTAGTGCGGCGGCGCAACGACGTAGTGCAGCTCGCCGGACGGCGGGTCGACGCGGACCGTTCCATCGACGAGCTGAACGTACTGCCGCACGTCCATCACGTGAGCTCCGGGTTTGCGCGTTCCCTTGACCTCGAGGATGCCGGGGCCGCGGTTGTCGACCATCGACGTGAAGCCGAGGAGCCAGCGGCCGTTGTGCGCGCGCTCGATGACGAGGCCGCTCGGCGGCCGCTGCACGAGGTTGGGGAACTTCGGCACGCCGGTCGGGACGACCCTCAGGTCGACCGCGCGTCCGACGCTGATCGGTTGCAGCGAGGCGCTCCCGATCGTGGCGAGATCGGCGCCGTTGTAGAAGATGTGGGTGCCGTCCGGCGACCAGACGGGGTTCGTCCCCGGCGGTCCCGGGGCCTGCGTCGTCCCGTCGTCGACGACGATCGTCCCGTCGGCGCTGTAGACGAGCTTCGTCCCGTCGGGCGACCACCACAGGTTCGCGATCTGCGCGTACGCCGTCGGCGTCGTGTCGAAGGGTTGAGCTCCGACCATGATCGTGTGGCCGTTTGCGACGTACGCGATCTTGCCGGTCGCCGCAACGGCCGCCCCGCTGCCGTCGTACAGCTTCTGCGAGGGGCCGACCGGCAGTTTGAAGACGCGGACCTGCTTCGCGCCGCCGACATCGGCGCTGTAGACGATCGCGCTTCCGTCCGG
>DATAMX010000183.1:0-4716 GCA_036260475.1 Gaiellaceae bacterium
GTACGCCTCGCCGCCCGGGTCGACGGTCGCCCACCCGATGCGCGGCACGCGCTCCGCCTCCAGACGAACGGCCCGGCCCGGCACGAGCCCGAGGCCGGCGACGCCGCCGTCCTCCTCGCTCTCGTCGAGCGCGAGCTGGAGACCGAGGCAGATGCCGAGAATCGGGCGACCCGCCGCGTGTCGCGCGCGGAGCACGTCGGCGGCCGCACCGAGCCCGTCCATGGCCGAGCGCGCCGAGCCGACGCCGGGGAGCACGGCGAGGTCCGCCCGCTCGAGATCGTCGGTCACCTCGGCGCCGAGCCGTCGAACGGCGAGCTCGACGGAGCGCACGTTTCCCGCGCCGTAGCGCGCGATCGCCACCGTCTTCACATCAGGCCCTTCGTCGAAGGAAGGACGTCGCTCTCACTGCGGATCGCCGCCCGCAACGCGCGGCCGGTCGCCTTGAACGCCGCCTCGGCGACGTGGTGCGCGTCCTCGCCGACCGACTCGACGTGCAGCCCGAGCCGGGCATTGTCGGCGAAGCTCTCGAGCACGTGCTGCGCCAGCCCGGGGTCGGGCTCGATGCGGATGCTCGCGTGCCGTCGCCCACCCAGGTCGAGCGTCGCGCTCGCGCGCGCGTCGTCCATCGGCACGACGGCGTCGCCGTACCGCGCGATGCCCTTGCGGTCGCCGAGGGCGAGGTCGAGCGCCTCGCCGAGAGCGATGGCCGCGTCCTCCGCGGTGTGGTGGTCGCCGGTCTCGAGGTCGCCGCTGCCTTCGAGCACGAGATCGAAGCCGGCGTGGAACGCGAGCTGCTCGAGGAAGTGGTCATAGAGGCCCGCGCCGGTGGCGACACGGACGCGGCTGGCGCCGTCGAGGGCGAGCCGGACGCGCAGCGTCGTCTCCGCGGTCGCCCTCGAGTGGCGCGCACGTCGCGTCTGGACGGCCGCCTCGCCGGCGAGCGCGGCGAGGAGGGCGTCGTCGTCCTCGCGGTCGCGTACGGATATCCGAATCGCCTCCTCGAACACGCGCACGACGCAACCGGCGGCGAGCAGTTGCCGCCCCACCGCTTCCGGGTCGCCAACCGGGACGTAGACGAAGTTCGCCCGCGATGGGAGCGGCTCGTACCCGAGCGCGCGCAGCTCTCCGGCGAGCCGCTCCCGCTCCTCGATCACGGGCCTCACGTCCGGCGGCGAAGCGAGCGCAGCGAGCGCGAGGGCGACCGACAGCGTCGAGACCTGCGCGGGAGCCTGCCGCGCGTTCAGCTCGGCGGCGACCTCCCGCGACGCGAGTGCGTAGCCGATGCGGGCGCCGGCGAGCGCAAAGAGCTTCGAGAACGTGCGCACGACGATGACGCCGTCTTCGATGAGGCCGACGGCACCGGGATCGTCGGCGTATTCGAAGTACGCCTCGTCCACGACGAGGGGGCGCGCGCCGGGGATCGGCTCGAGGAGGCCGGTCGGGTTCGCCGGCCGGCAGCAGAAAGTCAGCACAGGATCGTCGTCGCCGACATCGGCGCCGGCGAGCTGCGCCGCGATGCGGAACAACGGATACGTCGGGGAGGGCGGCACCGCGACGGTGTCCCCCGCTCCTGCGAACGCGCGTGCGACGAGCATGATCAGGTCGTCCGCTCCGGCGCCGAGGACGACGTTCTCGCGTTCGACGCCGGCGTACTCCGCGATCGCCTCGTGAATGTGCGGGTAGCCCCCGTGCGGGTATTCGTTCACGCGCGCGAGCGCGGATGCGATCGCGGCCGGGCGCGAGGTCGGCAGCGGCAGCGGCGGGACGTTTCCGTCGAAGCGCATGATCTGTACCGGGTCGAGCCCGGCGCGGCGCGCGAGCTCCTCCGTCGAGGGCGCCCACGCGTATGTCCTGAAGCCGGCTCCGAGGGCTCTCATCGCTGCACCGCCGCAGCATGTGCGGGGAGGCCCTCGATCGCCGCAAGGGCCTCGACCGTCGGCCGCACGCGCGCAAGCCCGTCCTTCGTCAGTCGCTGCACGGTGATCGGCTTGAGGAACGTCTCGAGCCCCAGACCGCCGACGGACCGCGCCCAGCCCCCGGTCGGGAGGACGTGATTCGCGCCTGTCCCGAGGTCGCCGCTCGGCACCGGCGACCAGTCGCCGACGAAGACCGCGCCCGCGTTGCGCACACGCGGCGCGAGCGCCTCCGCGTCGCCGAGCAGGACGAGGTGCTCGGGAGCGATCGCCTCGGCCTCTTCCAGCGTCGACACGATCCGGCACACCGCCTCGTGGCCGTGCTCTGCCTGGGCGGCCAGCTCCAGGTCGGCGAGGCGGCGGTCGCCGCCTTCGCCCAGGAGCACGACGACCTCAGACGGCCCGGCCGGGAGGTCGATGGCGACGTCGCGCGCGACCGCGAGCTTTGCGTCGTTCACGTACGGCCCACCGGGCCCGACGATCTTGTCCACGCGCGCGACGTAGGCGAGATAGCCAATCGCCTGGGGCCCTCCGAGCGCCCACACCTCGTCGATGCCGAGCAGCTCGGCCGCGCGCGCCACGAGGCCGGCGCCCTCGGGCGGCGTGCAGACGACGATCCGCCGCACGCCGGCCACCTGCGCGGGCACGGCGCACATGACGAGCGTCGACACGAGCCCGCGCGGCACGTAGACGCCGACGCAGTCGAGCGGCACCCAGCGACGCTCGAGCTCGACGCCCGGCTCGACCTCGAGCCGCACGTCGGCCGGGCGCTGCGCCTCGTGCCAGCGGCGCACGCGGTCGGCGAGCGCGAGCACGGCCTCACGCGGAAGCTCCCCAGCCGCGCGAGCACGATCGGGCGCGACGCCGTCCAGCCGCAGCGCCCATTCGCGCACCGCGTCGTCCCCGCGCTCCTTCACGTCCGCGACGATGTTCATCCCAGCATCCGTTCCACCGGGACGATGAGGATCGAGGACGCACCCGCCCGCTCGAGCTCCGGGAGCAGGCGCCAGATGTCGGCTGCCGGAACGAGGCTGTGCACCGCCACCATCCCGGGCTCGGACAGCGGCAGCACGCTCGGCGCGCGCGAGCCCGGAACGAGCGCGCAGATTGCGTCGAGGGAATCGGCGGACACGTTCAGCATGAGGTAGCGCGTCCCGCGCGCATCGACGACGCTGCGGAAGACGCCCGCGAGCTGCACCGCCTCGGCGCGCGGCTCCGGCGGCCCGATGAGCACCGCCTCCGACTCGAGCAGGACGCCGATGGAACGCAGGCCGTTCGTGCGCAGCGTGCTCCCGCTCGACACGAGGTCGACGACCGCGTCGGCCAGCCCCAGCCGCGGCGCGAGCTCGACGGAGCCGTGCACGTCGACGAGCTCGATCGGCACCGGCATCAATTCCCGCGCAAGCCGAGGGAAGCTCGTCGCGATGCGCGCGCCCGCGAGGTCCGGTGGCGCGGCGAACGCCGACTCCTCCGGCACCGCCGCCTCGAGCGTGCACGCGCCGAAGCCGAGGCGTTGCAGCTCGGCGACGTTCGCGCCGCGCTCGCCGACGATGTCGAGCCCGGTGATGCCGCAGTCGACCACACCGTCCTGGACGTACTCCGGGATGTCGTCGGCGCGCACGAGCAGCGCCTCCACCGGCGCATTGCGGCACGGGAAAGCGAGCGCACGGTCGCCGGGAGTCTCCGGCCCGAGACCCGCATCCTCGAGCAGCGCGATGGCGGGATCGCGGAGCCGCCCCTTGGACGGGACCGCGATCCTCAGGATCTTCGGCGGCGCTGCAGCGCGAGCCTGTAGCCGCCCTCGCCCTGGCGAAGCCACTGCGCGACGCGCGTCACCGTCGTCGTCGACGCGTGCGCCTTCTTCGCCACCTCCAGGTACGGCAGCCCCTCGTCGAGGAGCTGCGCCACCTGCCAACGGTGCGCCATCGCGTCGAGCTCCGCGCGCGTGCACAGGTCCCGAAGGAAGCGCTGCGCCTCCTCCTTCGTCCGCAGCGACGCCACCGTCTCGAAGAGGTCTCTGTGCTCCTTCGTCGGCCAATGTCGAGGCTCCATCGTGTTAGCATGGTAACACGATGCCAGGAGGCTTTCAACTCATACCGGCCGTGGACGTGCTCGACGGCCGCGCCGTTCGCCTGGAGAAGGGGGATTTCGACGCGGTGGCGCGCGAGGCCGGCGACCCGATCGAGCTCGCCCGGCGATTCGCCCTGTCCCGTCCACCCTTCCTGCACGTCGTCGTCCTCCACGCCGCGCGGGACGGCGGAGCCCCCATCGAGCTGGCACGACGGCTCGCCGCCGCCATCGCCCCCGTCCCGCTCCAGCTCGGAGGCGGCGTCCGCACCCCGGCTGACGCATTCGCGCTCTTCGGCGCCGGCGCAGCGCGGGTCATCGTCGGGACGGCGGCGTTCGAGCAGGGCCCCGAGCCCTACGTCGACGCGCTCGGCGACCGTCTCGTCGTCGCCGTCGATTCCCGGGACGGCGAGGTGCGAACGCGCGGCTGGGAGCAGGGCAGCGGCCTCTCCGTCGACGACGCCGTGGATCGCTGCCGCAACGCGGGCGTCGCCCGCCTGCTGTGTACCGCCATCGAGCGCGACGGGACGATGAGCGGCCCGGATCTCGAGTTGATGGATCGCGTCGTGCGCCGGTTCAAGGGCCCCGTGCTCGCCGCCGGCGGCGTCCGCTCGCAGGCGGACCTCGGCGCGCTCGCCGCCGTCGGCGTCGAGGGCGCGGTGGTCGGCCGTGCGCTACTTGAATGATCGCCGGTGTCAGACACGCAGTTCGGTGTCTGACACCGGTGTTACTCCAA
>DATAMX010000022.1:0-11704 GCA_036260475.1 Gaiellaceae bacterium
ACTTGCGAACTGTCGCTGACAGTTGCCACCTGTTGCGGCGGATGCTGCATGGTAAGGAGGGGGTCGACGGTTCGAGTCCGTCAGAGGGCTCTGCAAAAGCGCCAGACGTCGGCGCTTTTGCGCTTTTGCGTTCAAGTCGACTTGCAGGTTCAGCCGCGTGCGGTGGGTATGGAGCCGTTTATGGAGCTTTCGCGTTGGCGAGGGGTACGGCCGCGCGAGATCCAAGACCTCTGAGCCGCGGCGTCAACGCCGGAGACGAGGTATGGATGTCGACCGTGACGGCCCGTAACCCTCCGCGAAACGCTGTGCAAACTGTCCGCGCGATGGCTCCGCAAGAAGGGGTTCGGCCATCGGGGTCGCCGCTGGTAGCGTCCGAACTCGGCGCGCGCCACCACACCCCGAGGACGAGCACGCGACAACGCACCGGGCCGAGACTCAAGCGTTCGTCGCGAGAGAGCGAAGCAGAACGAGAGCAAGGTCGGTGAGTGCGAAAAGTAGCCGTACGGCTGTCGGCGCAAGGGGGCGCATCCCGCTGCTCGAAGACCGGCTGCGTCGGCGCAGGTCATCGACCCGCAGCCAGGAAACGGTCGCGTCGACGTCGGCGAGCGCGTGCGCGTGCGCGCTCTCGACTCCGGCGAGCGGCTCGAGCTCGAGCTTGTCGGCCCGCTCGAGTCCGATACCTCGGTCGGCCGGATCTCTGTCGTATCGCCGCTCGGACAGGCGATCCTTGGTCTTCGCCGTGGCCAGATCGCGGAGGTCGACGCGCCACGCGGGAGGCTCCAGTTCAAGATCCTGGCCGTCGAAGCGTCCAAGCCGGCACGCGCCGCGTAGGGATCGTTGCTCGGCCGCGACGGCCGCACCGGTTCGACCTTGGCGGCCCTAAAGCGGGTGGATGGCGGTGCTAGTGCACACCGACTGCACCGGGCACGACGACCACCTGGTTGCGGTCCGGTTGATCGGCTGCCTGGCCGTAGCGCGCGAGCATTCCCGGGTCGAGCCGCTTCAAGTCGGCCGGAGGCAGGCCTCCCAAAAGCGTCCAAGCGAACTCGAGCGTTTCCTCGATGTTCCGGCGCTGTCCGCCCTGGTTGACGAACTCGTGCTCGAAGTCGTGTGCGAAGGCGAGGTAGCTTCGGTCTCGCTCGGAGAGCGCTGCCTCGCCGATGATCGAGACGAGCCGGCGTAGGTCGCGCCCGCGTGCCAGCGCCGCGTAGAGCTGATCGGCGACGGCGCGATGGTCCTCGCGAGTCTTGCCTGCGCCGATGCCCGCGTTCATGAGCCGGCTGAGCGATGGCAGCACGTCAATTGGCGGGCTGACGCCGCGCCGCTCGAGTTCCCGGGAGAGCACGATCTGTCCCTCGGTGATGTAGCCGGTCAGGTCGGGGATTGGATGCGTGATGTCGTCGTCGGGCATGGAGAGGATCATCAGCTGGGTCACCGAGCCGGGCAGGCCGCGGATGCGCCCGGCCCGCTCGAAGAGCGACGCGAGATCTGTGTACATGTAGCCGGGATAGCCGCGACGTCCCGGGATTTCCTCGCGTGCGGCCGAGAGCTCGCGTAGGGCTTCGCAGTAGCTCGTGATGTCGGTGAGGATGACGAGCACGTGGAGCCCGCGTTCGAACGCGAGGTGCTCGGCGACGGTCAGCGCCGCACGCGGCGTCAGCAGCCGTTCGACCGCGGGATCTTCGGCAACGTTGAGGAAGAGAACCGTGCGCTCGAGCGCTGCGCTCTCGGCGAAGCGGGCGCGGAAGAAGCCGGCCTCACGCTGGGTCACGCCCATCGCCGCGAAGACGACGACGAAGTCGTCGGCGTCATTGCTCCCGGGCACGGTCGCCTGCGCGGCGATCTGCGCGGCGAGCTCGGCGGCCGGCAGGCCGAAGCCGGAGAAGATCGGCAGCTTCTGCCCGCGCACGAGGGTGTTGAGGCCGTCGATCGCTGAGATGCCGGTTTCGATGAACTCGTTCGGGTGGTCGCGTGCGACCGGATTGATCGGCGAACCGTTGACGTCGTGGTAGGCGTCGGGCTGCACCGGCGGCCCACCGTCGATGGGACGGCCCGAGCCGTCGAGGATGCGGCCGATCAAATCGAGTCCGACGGCCGTTCGGGCGACCTCGCCGCGGGCGCGGACGCGTGTATCAGGCAGGTTCAGGCCGGCGGTGCCAGCCAACACCTGAACCACGATGCGATCCCCTTCGATCGCGAGCACCTGGCCCGGCCGTATCGCCCCGTCCGGCGCGATGACGTCCACGAGTTCGTTGTAGCCGACCCCTTCCGCCTGCGCGAAGAGCAACGGCCCCGCTGCGTAGGAGACGGTTCGGTGCTCGACGGTGAGCAAGCTCGGGCGGTTTCTGCTCATAGCTCCTCCAGTTCGGTGCGAATCCGTTCGATCAGGCGGTCGGCGCGCTCGGCCGCTTCCGCTTCCGGCCAGGAGCGCATGCGGGCGACCTCGTGCAGGGCCGCAGCCTCGGCGAGCGAGTCGATCGCGATGCCGCGGCCGATTGTGGCCTCCATCGCTTCGTGGGCGCCGCGGACGACGCGGAGCATCGTGTGCTGCTTGTCGAGCGCGCAGTACGCGTCCATGTCGTCAAATGCCGACTGCTGCAGGAAGTCTTCGCGCAGCAGCCGACCGGTCTCGAGGACGACCCGCTCGGCGGGCGCGAGTGAGTCGGTGCCGAGGAGCTGCACGATCTCGAGCAGTGAGCTTTCGCGCTGCAGGAGGTCGAGCGCCCAGGCCCGCTGGGCGCTCCAGCTGTCGGCGATCTCGCGGTCGAACCATGCGTCGAGCTCGTAGAGCGTGTAGCTGCGGTTCCAGTTGATCGAAGGGAAGTGGCGCTGGCGCGCGAGCGTCGTGTCGAGCCCCCAGAACGTCCCGGCGAGGCGCAGGCTGTGCTGCGTGATCGGCTCGGAGAAATCCCCTCCTGCCGGTGAGACGGCGCCGATGATCGACACCGAGCCTGAGCGCTTGTCGCGGCCGAGGCATTCGACCGCGCCTGCACGCTCATAAAATTCGGCGAGTCGCGTCGCCAGGTAGGCGGGATAGCCCTCCTCGGCCGGCATCTCCTCCAGCCGGCTCGACACCTCTCGCAGCGCTTCCCCCCAGCGGCTCGTGCTGTCGGCCAGCAACGCGACGTCGTAGCCCTGGTCGCGGAAGTACTCGGCGATGGTGATTCCTGTGTAGATGCTCGCCTCTCGTGCCGCAACTGGCATGTTGCTGGTGTTCGCGACGAGGATCGTCCGTTCCATCAACGGGGCGCCGGTGCGTGGATCTGTGAGGTGCGGAAATTCGTCGAGCACTTCCGTCAGTTCGTTGCCGCGCTCGCCGCAGGCGACGTAGACGATCACGTCCGCGTGGCCCCACTTGGCGAGCGACTGCTCGAGTACCGTTTTGCCGGTGCCGAAGCCGCCCGGGATCGTCGCAGTGCCGCCGCGCGCGAGTGGAAAGAGCGTGTCGATGGAACGCTGACCGCTAACGAACGGGCTGTCGAGGTCGAGTCTGCCCGCGACGGGCCGCGGATGGCGGACCGGCCAGCGCGAGAGCATCGTCAGCGGGCGCCCGTCGATCCAGACAACCGGGTCGTCGACCCGCGCGGAGCCGCTGCGGATGTCGGTGACGGTGCCGGCGGTACCGGGCGGGACGAGGATCCGGTGTATGAACTGAGCGGTCTCCTGAACGCTGCCGAGCGTGTCTCCGGCTCCGACCGGGTCGCCGGCGCCAACGACGGGCTTGAATTCCCAGGTTCGTTCGCGGTCGAGCGCCGGCGCAGACAGCCCGCGGGGGATCATCGGCCTTCCCCACGGGTTCTCGCCCGTTCGTGCGAGCACGGTCAGGGGGCGCTGCGTGCCGTCGAAGATCGAGCCGAGCAGGCCGGGACCGAGCTCGACGCGAAGCGGCTCGCGTGTGTCGGTCACGGGCTCGCCGGCGGTCAGCCCCGATGTGTCCTCGTAGACCTGGATCACCACGTCGCGGCCGTCTAGGCGGATCACCTCGCCGGCAAGACCGGCGTGCCCGACCTCGACGACGTTGTAGAGGCGTGTGCCGGGGAGGCCCCTGGCGACGACCACCGGTCCGGCTACCCCGTGGATCTTTCCGGCCTCGGTCCCGATCGTCCCGTCTTCGATCGCGGGCCCGTTCATGCCGAGTCGTCTTTCCGGTCGAAGGCGATCTGGTAGCCGACCGCCTCCCAGAGGATGCGTAGGTGCTGGGCGCGCCGCTCGGCTTCGACGTTTGCGCCCTCACCGCCTGGCAAAACGACGACGAGCGGCGAGGTAAGCGAGTCAATCCTGCGCCGGAGCGTTGAGGGAAGCGCATTGAAGAATGGCTCATGCACGGCGACGACATCTCCCTCGTTCGGCTGCTCGTCGAGAAGCTCGTCCAGCAGCTCTGCCGCCGCGCCGGCGGATTCGAGCGACCGCGTCGCTACACCGGCCAGCCGGTAGCCCGGCTCGAGCTCGGGTGTCGTCACGACGGTCAAGTGTCCCATCGTCCGCCCCACGGCACGATCAGCTGCGCACGGAGCACCGTCGCGGGCAGACCGCCGGCCGCGCCTTCGCCAAGGAGCCGCAGGTTCCGCACTTCGTTCTCCTCCGCGACCGTGAACGCGATCGGAACGTCGAAGCTGAGTGCGTCGCCGCGGAGGAACAGCCCGACGGCCCAGCGGACGCGGCTTACCTCGAGCTCGCGCTGCAGCGTGGGTAGATCGCCGCCGGAGGCGATGCGCTGCAGTGGCACGCGCCAGTCCTCGCGTCGTGCGGCGTCAATGAGCTTTGCGATCGCCTCGCCTCGCGTCGGCTGGCCCAGCGCGCTCTCGAGCGCGTGCTCGCCGATGCTTCCCCCGGCCAGGAAACGGCCAGTGCCCGTCACGGGCGGCAGCTCGGTGAGCTCGTCGAGTTGGAGCGCGAAGCGCAGGCGGAGCACGACGAGAACGTTGATTGCATCGTGCTCGCGCGCGACCAGCTCGCGTAGCTTGTCGGCGCTCGGGCCCGCAGCGTGCAGTGCCTCGTCGAGATGGCGCGCGTAGCGCACGGTGAGGGCGTGCTCGAGCGCCGCGAGGTCTTCAGTGCGTTCGTACTCCGGCCAGGCGTCAGCCAGCGCGCGGGCCCCTGCGGGATCAGGCAGTCGCCAGGAGACGAGCAGGTCGACGGCCCGCGCGAGTTCCTGCTGACGCGCGATCTCCTGGCCCGCTTCCCCACCCAGCGCACCCAGCGGTACGACGTTCGCGAGCACCTGCTCTGGCGGCCGGCCGCGCGCGCGTCCGCGTATGAGTGCGAGCAGGTTGTGCAAATCGAAGCGGGAGAGGAGCAGGTCGACGAGCTCTCGACTCCCACCCTCGTAAAAGGTGTGCAGGTCGCCGAGCGTGCGAGCCAGGTGCCGGCCGAGCGCGGCGTGCAGCGCGCGCTTGCCGTCGCTGGCGGCGAGTGCGGCTTCGATTTCAGCGCGATAGGCCGTGCCTGCGAGGAACTCGAGGATTGCATCGAGGTCGCGGCCGAGTAGCGTCTCGTACTCCGCCACTCCGAGCAGCTCGCCCTTGCGCGCGCGCAGACGTGTGTTCCCATAGGCGAAGTCTCCCGCGGGCGCCAGCAGAATCATGGCTGCCCCGTGGGTTGTGTCTGGTCGAAGAGAAGTCTCAGCGCCGGCTCGGCGTTCGCGAATCGTTCCTCGACGGTATTGCGCACTACGCGATCCGCGCCGCGTGCCAGTTCTACCCCGCCAGCCGTCTCCAACGTCGCGGCGATTTCCAAATTCGCCCCGAGTTCAACGAGCAGATCCGCGGCGATCCGTTCGTCGCGCGGGTCGACGCGCAGCAGTCCTGCGGCGGGCAACGCGGTCAGGCTTTCGCGCAGGAGTGCTCGCAGCACCGTGGGATAGCTGGGGCTCTCGCGGACGGCATCTAGCCGCCGGTGCACCTCGGCGAGAAACTCGTGGAACGCGTCCTCGTGCGCTTGGCGCACGGCGGCTGCGGCGGCGAGTCGCGCACGCGCCCGCCGCGTCTCCGCCTCCGCGCGAAGCTCGTCCTCGACCGCTCGAAGCGCCTGTTCCTGGAGCATCCGCGCTTCGTCCTGCGCCGCGGCGTCGATGCGGTTCGCCTCCGCGCGTGTCTCGGCGTCGAGTTGGGCATCTTCGGCGGCCGCTTCCGCTTTCAGTCCCGCCAAGAGATCCGAGAGCGTCATCGGCCGGCTCAGAGGAGGACGATGATCAACGCGGCGACGGCGAACCCGAGGATGATCATTGTCTCGGGGATCGCGACCATCAGGATCGCTCGGCCGGTCAGTTCGGGTTTCTCGGCGATCGCAGCCATCGCGGCGGCGCCGATTCGCGCCTGCGCGAAGCCGGTTCCGATTGCGCCGAGGCCGACGGCGAGTCCTGCGCCTAGTGCCATCAGTCCGTGTTGTGTCATGGGATCCTCCCTTGGGGTCGGTGACGGTTACGGCGTTACGTGTGCGCCGAAAGGTCGGAACGGTTTACCGCCGCCCTCGTAGAACTTGCTGAAGAACTCGACGTAGTGCAGGCGGAGCGCCTGGATCATCGGGCTGAAGGACGCGAGCGCGAGGTTCAGCGAATGGAAAAAGAGCCCGGCGAATACACCGAGCCAGATCGGGCCGAGGACGGACAGCTCGTTGGCGATCATTGCCAGGTAGGTCGAGGCAAGGCCAACGGCGGCGAGGCGCAGGTAGGAAAGGACGTTGCCGAGCGTTCCCACCAGTTCGAGCGGCCCCATGACGAACCCGAGCGCGCCGCGACCCGCGATCAGGAGCACGAGGCCGATCGTCACAACTCCCCCGGCAATCAACGATGAGAGCATTCCGCCCGGTACGCGGTTGGCGGCGACCCCGGCGAGGGCTACGACGCCGCCAAGGGCGAGCAGCGAACCGAAGCGGTTGACGAACTCCACCGTCCGGTGTGCGCTCGCCGATTGCCACAGGCCGAGCAGCTGTCCGAGCACAACGTGCGCAGCCCCGAGTGCGAGCGAAAAGAGAAGTAGCGGCTGGACGGCGTGCGCACCGCCTCGGTAGAACCACAGTGCGGGTAGCCCGAGCTTGTGGCCGACGTCTCCGAGCGCCTCGCCGAAGAGAACGCCGAAGACGATCGCCCACAGCGCTCCGGCGACGAACACTCGACTTAAATCGCGAACCGTCGCAGAGTCGCCGCCGAAGCGCCGCCGGACGAAGAGCGCGATTGCAAGCAGCAGGGTGCCGTAGACGATGTCGCCGACCATCACGCCGACCATTACGGGTAGGAAGAGCGCGATCAGAACCGTCGGGTCGAGCGTTCCTGCGCGCGGCAGATCGAGAAAGCGCACGAGGAACTCGAACGGCCGGGCGAGCGTGCGGTTCCGCATCAACACTGGCGGCTCGGCCTCGGGCGGCGTCGAGAGCTCGTTGAGCGCGAGCTCGCGGCCGGCGGCCTGTTCGAGCTCAAGGCGCAGCTCGGGCACACGCTCGCGCGGTGTCCAGCCGATGATCACGAACGCCCGATCTGTCGCCCCGGCCTGTGCCACGGCTTCGAGCTGTTCGATGTCGCCCAGGAGTCGCTGGCGCGCTGCTCGCCATGCTGCTAGACGCGGCGCAAGCAGTTCCTGCAGGTCGATCTGCGCCCGGTCGAGCTCAGCCGGAATCTCGCGCAGCCGGGTCTCCATGGCTGTGACCGCGCCCCGGAACGAGAGGGTCTTGTATCGAGACGGCAAGGGGACGGGGCGCACGCGTTCGCGGCCGAGGACCGCTTGCACCCCTTCGGCCGCGCTCGCTGGTGTCACGACCACGCAGCCGATCGCGTCGGGGTCGACCCGTGCCGCCACGAGCACGAAGCGGTCGCCGAGCTCTGTGTGAAGGGCGTCGCGGAGCACGTCGACGACCGTCTCGTCGGTCGTGTTGAGGACAAGCGCGACCGCGTTGAGCTGCAGGGCCTGGATCTCGCTTTCGTCGAGCTCTGCGAGTTCGGGGACGAGTGGGAGCAGGCGGCGAAGGGGCTCGATGTAGCGTGGTAGGACGGCCAGCTCGGTTTGGAGATCTTCGATCCGCGCGGTCAGAGGTTCGACCAGGGGAATGAGCGTCGTCAGCTCCCGGCTGAGGTCGTCCGAGGACGCCGCCTCGACGGCCGGCATGCTCGCGGCGGGGTCGCCGGCGAGCGTAAGTAGGCCGTCGAGTTGAGTGAGCACCAGGTGCTGCTGTTGGCCTCGCTTGACGCGTTCGTTCTCGCCGGGAAACGGTGCGAGCTCGAGTGCGGGCTCCTCGAGGGCGCTGACGAGTTCGAGCAACCCCATCTGGTACAGGCGGTCGAGGACCGGCTCGACGTGTCGTTTCCGGCCGACGATCTGCACCTTCGTCATGGCGACGAGCATCGGCTCACGCCTCACTCGTGCCGGCGGTCGGCAGGATGAGCACCAGTGCAGCCTCGACTGCCGCGGCGGTGGCGGCTCGTGCGTCTGCTAGCACGCGGGCCGCGCGCTCTTCTCCCTGGCGCGAGATTTCGGCCGCGTCGTGCTCCGCCGCGGCGAGCGCGAGGCGTCGTCGCCCGGCGACCGCAGCGACGGCGTCGTCCCGGGCGGCGGCGAGCAGACGCGACGCGTTTGCTCGAGCCTCTTCGAGGCGCCGCTCCGACGCGGCACGCGTCGTTGAGGCGGCCTTGAGCGCCCCTTCAAGTTGACGGACGGAGCCAAGCACGCCGTTGACGGAGGGCTCGCGTGTCTCGATCATGCGGCGGCCAGTTGGTGCCGTTTTCGGCGTCCCGCTGCTCGCGCCCGCCTCAGCCGGATGCGATCTTCGAGCTCACGCTCGGCGAGCACCATCTCGATCGCATCGCGCTCGTGCTCGAGACGGGGCACGACAACGTGCTCCAGCGCGTTGACGCGCCGTGTCGTCCGCGAGATCTCGCCGGCCAGCCGCCGGAGGCTGAGCTCGGCCGCCGCGACGTCGAGAACGAGATCGAGCAGCCGTTCGAAGGAAGCGGCGGCGACGTCGATGCGTGGGCTCGTCGCGACGAGCCCGTAACCGCGGCTCGTGCGCGCCCGCGAGATCCGATCGTGTTCCAGCTCCATGACAGGGACACCGGCGACGATCCTGAGCGACAGGTGTGTCTCGATGTCACCCGACGCCGCAAGCGCGGCCGAACCGACCGCCTCCGGGCCATCGAACGCGACCGCGTTGCTCAAGGCACCGGCGCTCTCCGCGGCTCGCCGCCCGAGCGTCTCGACGGCCTCCAGAACGCCGCTGCTCAGGTGTCCGAACTCGACCACCAGCGCAGCTCGCTTCTCCTTGAGCAGGTCTCTGCCCTGGGTCGCGAGGCCGATCTGCAGACGCCGCGCGATCAGCTCGCTGCGGGTCGCGCTCAGCTGCTCCACGGCCTATCCGCCTGCTCCGGTCGCCTCGTGCCGGGTTGTCGTGCCCACGATGCAAGCTTCGAGCGGATCGTCGGAGGATGGCATCGGGGCTGCGGCCCATCTTTGGCGCCTGCACACCCCAGCCGTCCACCTGCGAAAGCAGTTCGTGAGCGCTCCTGATCCGGCTACTGCACTCCCGAGGTGGAGCGCCTCGACGTCTCGCCTGTGGGTGTTAGTTCAGCTGGAGGTTGGGCAGCGGGGCATTAGCGCGGGAGACGCTGCCTGGTTCAGAACCATCGGCGCCGCTTGAAGAACGCAACGAGCGCGACGATGGCAACGAGTTCGCTGCCGACGCCGAGGTCGAGGAAGACGGGCCAGCTGCCGATGTGGCCGACCATCCGGTCGGATTTTTTCACAGCGGCTCCGTTCTGTCGACCTGCCGTCTGTCCCGCCACGACCAGCACCAGGGGTGCGCTCGTTCTTTTGGGCACTCCCAGACCAAGAAATGGGTGCGCAACCCGATAGGAGAACGCGCTCCTGGAATCCATCCTGTGGGCGTGACTCGGAATCAACGCAAGAAGGCAAACATCGCGCCGTTTGACGCGGCGCTGCCGTATACCGCAGCCGGCGCGCTCAGCCTCGTCATCGGAAGCGCCGTCGCCTTTCCCACGCCGCTCCGCCTCCGCGTGCCCGCCGTGTTGATGGCTGCCGCACTCAGCCGCGCACTTGTTGCTTGCCTGACCCGGGAACGCCTGCGGGAGCAAGCAGACGCTTGGCTCGCCGAGGCACGTTCGCCGAACCCATCCGTATACGCCTGGCGCGTTGAGGAGCTCATCGGGTTCGAGCGAAGGACCATCGGTCGGACGTTTCGTGCGTTTGCGGAAGAAGTGACGCGCCCCTACCGTCGCGGCGCGCGAGTCCTGAATCGGTTGCAACTTCGTCCGCAAACCGAACTGCTCTTCGAAGTCGCCCACGCACTGCAGGATCCCAAGCGCGACGCCTCGCCGCGCGCAATCGCGCGCACTCGACTACTGATCACCGACTGCGGCAGCCCACTCAACTGTTCCGCACGAAACGACGAGCTCCATCAGGCGCTCGCGTCGATCCTCGCTGGCATCTCCGACGGGCGCTGCTGGAGAGCGCGAGCAAGAGTCACCGCGCACCATGCCGCGGCCCACGCCACCGCGGAGGACGCGCGCCTACGCAGACGTTGGCACCACTCAATCGGTCGCGCTGAGCTGCGGACGCACGATGAATGAATCGACTCCTTGCAAGGCCGACCGATGACCGTGCTCGTCGACCTAACGCAACGGCAAACGCTGGATTCGGCTCACGCTTTCGACATCACCGGACCCAAGGCGCGCCTTTGCGCCGCTGACGGTGGGTGCGAGACCGTCCACGAGTCGACCAGATTCCAGATCTCCGTCTACGCGCTTGTCGCGCCAGAGCCTGACCGTAGCCGCATAAACGCCGACGACGAGCTCTATATCGTCCTCGAAGGGAGCGGGATGCTCGACGTCGATGGAGAGCAGCTGGAGCTTCGGGAAGGCCACGCGGCGTTTGTACCCGCAGGCGCCGACCACCGCTTCAGCGCCTATGAGCACCTAACCGTCTTGACGATCCTCGAAAGAGACGGTCAAGTCGACCAACCCGAGATCCGGAGATCGCAATGATCCATTTGGCCGCTACTGAGGCCGTCGCGGAACTCGACTACCGCGAGAGCAACGGGATTACCGTCTCGCTCCGATGGGGCCGGCGCAGCAACCGGCTCAGCGTCGTCGTCGAGGACAGCCCGCGGGGCGAAAGCTTCACACTCCCCGCCCGTCCTGACAACGCACTCGAGGTCTTCCACCACCCCTACGCGTACGCGCGACCGGTTGTTCGCAGCCTGGCGCAGCTCTCACCGACCCGGTGAACCATGCGGCGTCCCGCTTGCGCCGCGCGATCGCCAGCCAGTCGGGTGCGAGACTCGGGCACGCGCACACCGCCGAGCCCTGAGAAGCACCCCACGCGTCCACCGCTTCGCCCGCAGCCGCTGATCGGCGCTACACCATGTACGCGATGTTCGAGGCCTGGGTCGGGTAGACGAACAGCGTTTCCCTGAGTGCATCAGCCCGAATATCGGCTCGGATCGCGAGCGCAAAGACGTTTGCGAACTCGTCGGCCTCGGGGCCGAGCAGGTGAGCCCCGAGGATCCGGCCGCTGCCGTTTTCGATCAGCACCTTGTACATCGACGTCGGCTCCGCGACCCGGCGCGCCGAGTACCAGCCGGCGGCGTCAGCGTGGTTGACGGTGAAGCTCAGACCCTCAGCGTGGGCTTGTTCCTCGGTCAGTCCGACGGCACCGAGGGCTGGGATCGAGTAGACCACGCTCGCCATGCCGAGGTAGGAAGT
>DATAMX010000024.1:0-24822 GCA_036260475.1 Gaiellaceae bacterium
CTCTTCCAGACGGTGCACCAGTCCTCGGAGCTGTGGCTCAAGCACGCGTGGAACGAGGTCGAGGAGGCGACGAGGCTGATCGAGTCGCGCGACCTCGCGGCCGCGCAGCGCCTTCTCCGCCGGGCGTGTGCGGCGGTCAAGTACTGCGAAGGCTTCCTCGAGCACCTCGAGCAGATGTCGCCCTGGGAGTACCAGGACGTGAGGCGCGTCCTCGGGCACGGCTCCGGGTTCGACTCGCCGGGGTTCCGCGAGATCCGCCGCGTCTCGCCGCCGCTCTATGCCTCCTTCGACTCGTTGCGCAAGGAGCACGGCCTCTCGCTGCTCGAGGTGTACACGCGCGGCCGCGAGCACGAGGATCTCTACCAGCTCGCCGAGCTGCTCACCGACTGGGACGAGCAGATCGGCGTCTGGCGCTTCCGCCACGTGAAGATGGTCGGCCGCGTCATCGGCGAGGACGTCGTCGGCACGCAGGGCACGCCGGTCGAGCTGCTCGCCGGGCTGATCAAGAACAAGATGTTCCCCGAGCTCTGGCGCGTTCGCACCGAGCTCACCGAGCTCGCGAAGAAATCCGATTGATCTCCCTGGACGAGATCCGCCGCGCGCGCGAGCGCATCGGCGACGACGTGCTGCGCACGCCGCTCGTGCGGCTCGACGAGAGGATCTGGCTGAAGCTCGAGAATCTGCAGCCCATCGGCTCCTTCAAGCTGCGCGGCGCGCTCTCGGCCGTGCGGGCGGCCTCGCGCGACGAGCTCGCCGGCGGCGTCGTCACCGCGAGCGCCGGGAACATGGCGCAGGGCGTGGCCTGGGCGGCGCGCGAAGCGGGTGTGCGGGCATGGGTGGTGGCTCCGGAGGATGCGCCGCGGGCGAAGCTCGACGCGGTCGAGCGCCTCGGTGGGGAGGTCGTTCCGGTCTCGCACGAGGCCTGGTGGCAGGCGATGGTCGACCGGGGCTACGAGGGCCTCGACGGGCTCTTCGTCCACCCGGTCGAGGACGAGGCCGTCATGGCCGGCAACGGGACGATCGGGCTCGAGATCGTCGAGGAGCTCGGCGCGTTCGACGCCGTCGTGATCCCGTGGGGCGGCGGCGGGTTGACGACCGGGATCGCGAGCGCGGTCAAGGCGCTGCGGCCGGGCGTGCGCGTCGTCACCGCGGAGCCCGAGACCGCGGCGCCGCTGGCTGCCGCGCTCCGGGCAGGCGGCCCGGCGGAGATCGACTTCCGGCCCTCGTTCGTCGACGGCGCGGGCGGCCGGGCGCTCCTTCCCACGATGTGGGATCGTGCTCGAGAGGTCGTGGACGAGGCCGTCGCCGTCCCGCTCGACGAGGTCGCCGAGGCGATGCGCGTGCTCGCGTCACGCGCGCACGTCGTCGCCGAGGGCGCGGGCGCACTCGCGCTCGCTGCGGCCCGGCATCGCGACGACCGGTGCGTCTGCATCGTCTCCGGCGGCAACGTCGACGCCGCCGTCCTCGCACGCGTCCTGGCGGGCGAGACTCCCTAGCGCGGTGTCAGACACGCGAAGCGTGTCCGACATCTACAGGAGGCTTGCCAGCTCGCTCAGGAACCCGTCGACTTCCTCGGCGGTGTTGTAGTGGATGAGCCCGACGCGCACGGCCTCGTGGGGATACGGCAGCCGTTCGCGCAGGCCGAGCGAGTACCAGCTGTCGTGCGCCCACACGCCGTACCCGCGCGCGGACATCGTCTCTGCGATCTCCGTCGCGGGGACGCCCTCGAGGTTGAAGAGGAACGTCGGCAGCCGTCCTTCCATCGTCTGCTCGCCGTACACCGTCGCCGCGTCGGGCAACCCGTCGAGGAAGCGCTGACCGAGATCGTGCTCGTACGCGCGCAGCACCTCCATGCCGCCGATCGACTCGAGGTACGCGATCGTCGCGCTGAAGCCGGCGAAGAGCTCGTACGGGGCGGTGCCCGGTTCGAAGCGGCGCCCGACCGGGGAGTTGGACGCGGGCCGAGCCTTGTACGGCCGCCACGAATCCAGCAGCTCATGGCGTCCGTAGGCCACCCCGAGGTGCGGGCCGCAGAACTTGTATGCGGAGGCGACGAAGACGTCGCAGTCGAGCGCCTGCACGTCGACGGGCTCGTGCGCCGCGTATTGCACGGCGTCGAACCACGACAGCGCTCCCACCGCGTGCGCGAGCTCGCTCACGCGCTTCATGTCGACGATCGTCCCGAGCGCGTTCGAGGAGGCGACCGTGGCGACGACGCGCACGCGGTCGTCGAGCTTCCGCTCCAGGTCGTCGAGGTCGAGCCGCAGGTCATCGGTGACGTCGATCCAGTCCACGATGAAGCCGCGGTCGGCGGCGAGCTCGATCCACGGGGCGACTCCGCCGTCGTGGTCGAGGCGCGAGACGAGAATGCGGTCGCCCTCCCTCCAGTCCCGGGACGCGGTCCGCGAGAGCGTGAAGTCGAGCACGGTCATGTTCGTGCCGAAGACGACGTCGTCGGGCGAGCAGCTGAGGAAGCGGCCCGCGTCGGCCCGCGCGCGGTCGACGATCGCCTCGACCCGTCGTCCGGTCTCGTACGGCGCGCCGAGGTTTCCGCTCGCGTCGCGCAGCGCGTGCGCGATCGCCGCGCCGACCTCGTCGGGCACCTGGGAGCCGCCGGGCGCATCGAGATACGTGAAGCCGCCGCCCAGCGACGAGAAGCGGCGGCGCACGGCCTCGACGTCGAGTACGGTCGCACTCATGGCACGAGCCTACTCGCGGGTGATGCTCGGATGCGGGAACTTCGGCGGCATCGGATCCGCGCCGGCGTTCTTCGGCCGGGGCGAGACGAAGGACGAGGCGTTTGCGGTGATGGACGCCGCCTGGGACGCGGGGCTGACGACCTTCGACACGGCGGACGCGTACGGCGGCGGGCGGAGCGAGTCCTGGATCGGTGAATGGCGGCGTCGAACGGGCCACGATCCGCAGGTCGTGACGAAGACGTTCAACCCGATGGACGAGGGCGCCGACCACGGCCTTGCGCCTGCGCGCGTGCGTCGCCAGGCGGAGAGCAGCCTGCAGCGTCTGGGGCTCGAGTGCATCGACCTGTACCTCATGCACGACTGGGACCCGGACGTTCCCGTCGCCGATACGGCGGAGGTGCTGGACGAGCTCGTGTCCGAAGGGAAGATCGCCGCCTACGGCCTCTCGAACGTCGACGGCGCGCAGCTGCGCGACGCGCTCGCGGCCGGCCGGTTCTCCGCGGTGCAGAACTCGTACTCGCTGCTCGACCGCGAGGCGGAGAGGGAGCTGCTTCCGCTCTGCGCCGAGAACGGCGTCGCGTTCTTCGCCTTCAGCCCGCTCGCCGGGGGTTGGCTCACCGGCAAGTACCGGCGCGGCGCAGCTCCGCCGGCGGGCTCGCGCATGACGATGCGTCCGGAGCCGTACGAGCACCTGCGCGACGCGGCGGTCTTCGACCGGCTCGAGCGGCTCGAGCAGCTGGGTGACCCGGCAATGCTCGCGCTCTCGTGGCTGCTCTCCGATCCCCGCGTGAGCGGGGTCGTGGTCGGCCCGCGCCGCCCCGCGCATCTCGAGCCTGCGCTCGCAGCTGCGCCCCTCGAACCCGCGCTGCGGGACGAGCTGTCGGCCCTGTTCAGCTGACTGCGGGCAGGGTGAACGACACGCGGGCGCCGCCGCTCTCGCGCGACTCCGCCCAGATGCGGCCGCCCTGCGCCTCGACGAGCCCGCGCGCGATCGCGAGCCCGAGCCCGGCTCCGCTCCCATCTGCGCGCCGCGCCGAGTCGCCGCGCCAGAAGCGGTCGAACATGCGACGCGCCGTCTCCGCGTTGATCCCGTCGCCGGTGTCCTCGACCGAGACGCGCACCTCGTGATCCGAATGGGCGAGCGCGACGGCGACCGTTCCGTCGGACGGCGTGTGCCGAAGCGCGTTCGTCAACAGGTTGAGCAGCACGCGCTCGACCTGCTCCGGCGCGCAGCGTGCGAGCGGCGCCGCCTCCAGGCGTTGTTCGAGGCGCACGTTCCGTGCTCTCGCCTCTGCCTCGAGCCCGCGCACGCACGACTCCACGAGCGGCGCGAGTGAGATCTCGTGCAGCTCGTGCGCCAGCGAGCCGGCATCGATGCGGGCGAGCTCGAAGAGATCCTCGACGAGCGACCCCAGCCTCCGTGCCTGCTCCTGGAGCGGGACGAGATACTCGGAGCTGTCGGCAAGTCCGTCCTCGATTGCCTCGAGCATCGCCCTGATCGACGCGATGGGCGTGCGCAGGTCGTGGCTCGCGGCCGCGACGAGCTCGCGCCTTGCGTCGAACAGGCTCTCGATCGACGACGCCATCTCGTTGAAGCTGCGGCCGAGCTCGGCGAGCTCGCGCGGGCCCGTCTCCGGTGCGCGCGCGCTGAGATCGCCCGCCGCGAGGCGCGCCGACGCCGCGCGCAGCCGCTCGATGCGCCGCGCGAGCGACGTGCCGATCACGAGCGCCGCTCCGACTGCGGCCGACGCTGCGCCGCTCGCGACGCCGAGGATCTTCACGTCGTCCCCCATGTGGAACATCGCCCATCCGGAGAAGAAGACGATCCAGATGGGCAGCAGCACGGCGACGAGCGCGAACGCGATCAGCTGCATCCGCGCGGTGGGGAGCAGCGTCAGGCCGAAGGTCACCACGAGCCCGATGCCGAGCGTCAGCGCGGCGACGACGAGCGCGAAGCCGGTCACGGCACGAACCGGTAGCCGACGCCCCAGACCGTCTCGAGGCGCTGCGGCGCCGACGGGTCGCGCTCGATCTTCGAGCGCAGCCGGCGCACGTGCACGGTGACGGTTCCCGTGTCGACGGCTGCCTCGTAACCCCACACGCGGCCCATCAGCTGGTCGCGCGAGAAGACCCGCCGAGGATTGGACGCAAGGAAGAAGAGCAGGTCGAACTCCTTCGCGGTCAAGCGCAGCGCCGCGCCGTCGAGCTCGACCTCGCGCGTCGCGGGATCGATCGAGAGGCCGTCGAAGGCGAGACGCTCCGCCGTCGTCGCCGCCGGCGTGGCGCGGCGGAGAACGGTCTGCACGCGTACGGCGAGCTCGCGCGGCGAGAACGGCTTCGTGACGTAGTCGTCGGCGCCGAGCTCGAGCCCGACGATCCGGTCGGCCTCGTCGCCGCGGGCCGTGAGCATGATCACCGGCAGGTCGCCGCGGGCGCGAATCCACTTGCACAGCGCCAGGCCGTCGGTCCCGGGGAGCATCACGTCGAGGACGACGAGCTCCGGCGGCGTCTGCTCGATGAGCGTGCGTGCCGTGTCGCCGTCGCCTGCGACCAGCGTCTCGAACCCGTCGCGCTGCAGGTACCGGACGACGACGTCGCGCACGATCGGCTCGTCGTCGACGACGAGGACAGTGGTCATGGGCGCATTGTCGCCCACGACCGCGCGGGACCGGGCGATTTCATGGACCGTTCAGAACTGACCTGAGAGGATCGGCGCGTGCCGGATCGAGCCCGCATCGCCGACCTCCTGCACGAGGCGGCGGAGACGCATCACGTCGTCTTCCGGATCACGGACGGAGACGATCCCGACTGGGCGTCGTGGTATGCCGATTGGCTGCTCGGCCACTCCGAGCTCCCGGAGCTTCTCGGCGGAGCGCCCATACGAAGCCACCTCGTCCACGCGCTCGTCGAGCTCGACCGCGCATACGTCGCCGGCCGGCCGCAGGATCGCTGGGAGGACGTCTATGCCGGGTCGCTCGCGGAGCGCTTCGGTCAGTAGCCGCCGCCGCCCTTGCCGCCGCACGCGCTGACGAGCACGAGCACGGAGAGGGCGACGAGGAGCACCGGTAGGAGGCGATAGAGCTTCATGTCCAGGGATACGCCCCGAGCCCGGATCCGGTTTCGGGTCGGAGATCAGGCGAGCGGCGGCCGCCTTGAAATCGGCCGCCAGAAGGTTACGCTCGCAACAACAGCAACGAGGAGGTAGGCGAATGGCAACCACTGTGACGGCGCCTGCGCTGGAGGCCGAGGCTCTCGACCAGCTGCGTGCGGACTTCCGCGGCGAAGTCGTCGAGCCGGCGGATCCCGCGTACGACGAGCTGCGCGTCGTCTTCAACGGCATGTTCGACCGGCGGCCGCGGGTCATCCTGCGCCCGGCGGGGGCGGCGGACGTCATCCGCGGCATCGGTCTCGCGCGGATGAGCGGCTTGCCTCTGGCGATCCGCAACGGCGGCCACTCGGTCGCGGGCTTCTCCTCGGTCGACGCCGGCATCGTCATCGACCTGCGCGCCATGAAGGGCATCAGGGTCGACCCCGCGCGCCGGACCGTGCGCGCGCAGGGGGGCGTGAACTGGGGCGAGCTCGACCGGGAGACGCAGGCGTTCGGCCTCGCCGTCACCGGCGGCCGCGTCACCACGACCGGCGTCGTCGGATTCACGACCGGTACCGGCAGCGGCTGGCTGGAGCGCAAGTACGGCTTCGCCGCCGACAACGTCGTCCGGGCGGATGTCGTCACCGCCGACGGCGAGCTCGTGAGTGCCTCCGAGGACGAGAACCCGGAGCTCCTCTGGGGCCTGAAGGGCGGCGGCGGCAACTTCGGCGTCGTCACGGAGATGGAGTTCGAGCTCAGCCCGCTCCCGCCGATCGTGTACGGCGGGCTCGCGGCGTTCGCGCCCGACAAGGCGGTCGAGCTCGCACGGCTCTGGCGCGACCTCAGCCACGACAACGAGGACATCGGCTGGGCGCTCGCGTCCGTCACGGCGCCGCCGGAGCCGTTCGTTCCCGCAGAGTGGCACGGGAAGCGCGTGCCGGCCATCGCCGGGATGTTCGCCGGACCGCACGACCAGGCGGAGAAGCTCCTCGCGCCGATCCGTGCGCTCGGCCCGATCGTCGATCTGTGGCAGCCGATGCCCTACACGATGGTGCAGGGCCTGCTCGACCCGTCGAACCCGTACGGCCGCCACAACTACTGGCGGGCGCACAACCTCGACGGCTTCGAGGACTCGGTGATCGACGTCTGGCTCGAGGCTGCGGAGACGGCGCCGTCGCCGTTCAGCGCGGTGATCCTGCTCAACGGTGGTGGAGCGATCGAGCGCGTCGGCGAGAACGACACGGCGATCAGCGGCCGCAAGGCGCCGTTCAACTTCCACCTGAACGGCATGTGGGAGGACCCGGCGACGACGGATGCGAACGTGGCGTGGGTGAGGGGCGTCTCGAAGGCGCTCGCTCCGCACATCGCCGAGGGCATCTCGCTGAACTTCGCCACCGAGGTCGGCGACGCCGCGCTGCAGGAGAGCTTCGGCGCGAAGAAGGTCGAGCGGCTCCGGGCGCTGAAGGATCGCCACGACCCGACGAACCTGTTCCGGATGAACCAGAACATCGCGCCGTCGGCGTGAGGTAGATCAGTTGGGCGGTGGGGAGGCGGCCAACCAGGCGAACAGCTCCAGGTTGGACGCCTCCTCGCCGAGCCCGTCGGCGAGCGGCTTTCCTTCCCAGTTGTTGAGGTAGTAGCCGCTTTCGTTGACGCTTGCGAGCGCGCGCGCGCCGTTGTGCACGGCGAGGTTGTAGAAGCGGGCGTCGCCGCTCTCGCGGTAGTACTCGAGCATCCACTGAAGGTAGACGACGTCGTACATCGGCGCCCAGTCCAGGTCCTGGCCGAAGGCGGCGAGCGACGCGGTCGCGACCTGTTGCGCCTTCGTGCACATGGCCGGCTTCTTCAGCGCCTTGCACAGCTCCCAGTTGGCCGTGACCATCAGGCCCTGGGCGTAGTCGAGAACCGTGTTGTCGGTGGCACTGCGCTGATAGAGGCCGCGCTGCTTGTTGAACGAGTGCGCGTTGGCCCACGCGAGCATCTTCTGCGCCCAGCCGAGGGCCCACTTGTCGTTGTCGAGCGTGTACAGGCGCGTCCCGATCATCACCGCCGCGGCGAGCGGCTCGATCGTCTTGTGGTGATGGAACGTGTCCCACCACGTCCCGCCGCCGAGCTTCGAGTCCCATCCGGACCCGACGATGAAGCGCATCGCCCGGCGCGCGTCGGCGAGGTACGCACGATCGTGTGACGCCTGGTAGGCGTCGATGAACGAGAGGCCCCACCAGCCGGAGTCGTCGTAATAGACGTTCGCCTGGGCGCTGGACATCCCCGGGTAGTACCCGTAGCCGCCGTACGGCTTGACGTTCGGGTTCCAGTACAACTTCGCCGCCGCGTCGGCGAAGTTCGTCAGCGCCGTCTTGTTCGCCTGCGTCGGCTGGGCGAGCTCGAGGCCGACGAGGGTCTCGAACAGGGGATACGCGCTCCAGAGCCGCGCAAGGGGCATCGACGGAGGCTGTCCGTTGTACGTGTCGTTGTACCAGTTCGCGTTGTCGTTCCACCAATGCGCCCGGACGTCCGCGACGCCCTTCTGCGCCGCCGAGAGATACGTGCGCGCCTGCGAACGCGCGCCTGCCGCAGGAAGCGCGAGGACGAGCGCGAGGACCAGCAACGAGCCGGCGATCGTGAGCCTGCGCACGGCGGAAGGAATACCGCCTGCGGGTCGCGGCGACACGTCGGAAAAGGTAAAAGCTCGGTAAGAAAACGTTTGAACGGGCTGAAGTATGACTAGGTATGCGTGGGTGGCAACGCTCGAGCAGGCCGGGTCGGTCCCGTTAGGGCTTCGGCGCGCCGAGGAGTCGGCGCGGCGCGTGCCCGTGCTCGCGTGGATCGCCGGTTGGTGGCTGCTCGGCCGCGCCGTGATCGTCGTCACCGCGATCGTCGTCCACCACTTCGGCCCCACGGGGTGGATCAAGCACGTCGCGCACGCCCATGCCCTGGGGCCGCTGCAGGCGTGGGACGGCCGCTGGTATCGCATCGTGGCGGGCACCGGCTATCTCCTCGTCCCGGGACGGCAGAGCGATCCCGCGTTCTTCCCGCTCTTTCCCGTGCTCCTTCGCGCGGGCCACGCGCTGGGGCTCGGCTACTCGACTGCCGGCCTCGTCATCGCCAACCTCGGCTTCCTCGGCGCCCTCGTCGCCTTCCACGCGCTGACACGCGACCTCTTCGACGACTCGATGGCCCGCCGCGCGACGGCCTACCTCGCCGTGTTCCCGTTCGGCTACACGTTCTCGATGATCTATCCGGAGAGCATCGTGCTCGCGCTCATCGCGCTCTCGGCCCTCTCCGCGCGCCGCCGGCGCTGGGGCCTCGCGGCCGTGTGCGCCGCCGCCGCCGCGCTCGCGCGCCCCGAGGGCCTCTTCGTCGCGCTCCCGCTCGCCGTCCTGGCGTGGCAGCAGCGGGACGCGCTCTCACCGCGGGCACGCGGCGTTGCGCTCGGGGCCGTGCTCGCTCCCGCGGCCGCGATCGGATCGTTCTCGCTCTACCTCGGGAACGTCCTCGGCGACCCGTTGGCCTGGTCGCAGGCGCAGCGGGCCTGGGGTCGCGCCTTCGAGCCGCTCGGCGTGCTTCGTGCGATGGAGGGGCTCGGCCGTGCGTTCGCACACGACGCCTGGGTCACACGCGACGTCGCAGCCGTCGCCGTCTACCTCGTGCTGCTCGCCGCCGCCGCCCGTGCGGGTGTCACGTGGCCGTGGTTGCTGTCCGGCCTCGCGATCGTCGTGCTGCCGCTCTTCAGCGGCTCCTTCGACTCGGTGGGACGCTTCGGCCTGCTCGCTCCGGCGGCGTTCTGGGGTCTCGCCGCCCTCGGTCGCGACCCACGGGCGAACAGGGTGATCCTGGGGCTGTCGGTGCCGCTGCTCGTAGCGGCGATGGCGACGCTTCCGCTCCGCTTCCCGTGAGGGCGAGGTGCGCGTAGAGCCGGACGAAGGCGGCCTGACCGAGCAGGCTCGCCGGCTTCTCGGCCCCGGATGGGTGACTCTGGGCGTGGCCGGCGCGCTCGTGGCGGCGGTGCTCGGCGCCGGCGTGCTCGTGCAGAAGGCCGCGCTCCCCTCTCCGGCACCGGCCACGCTCGCCGCGGTGCGCGCGGCGACCTGGCTCCAGCGGTACCGCCTGGTCGAGAGCACGTTCTCGATCGGCGGCGGGCCGGTCGTGCACGGCCAGTGCCTGCAGGACTGGTTCAGCGCGGGCGGGCGGCGTAGTCGAGGCGCGGCGCTCCAGCTCGACGACGGGTTCGTCCTCCTTGCCGTCCAGCCGCACACGCTCGTGTCCCGCGGCGGATCGGCCGCCGAGCGCTCGCTCTCGCCGCTCGTCCTGATGGAGCTGGGCGGCTGCCCGCGCGTGCTCGCCCGCCGCCTCGACACCCTGGCCCAGCAGCATCGCGGCGTGACGCTCGCCCACGGCGCGCTCTCGTTTGCGCTGAAAGCCACAAGGGTGACGCTCACCCTCGAGCCCCGGACGGGACGACCGCTCGCCGTGCGCGTGGGCACCCGCGACACACGAGGCGTCAGCCGTATACGGTTCGCCACTGTGACAACACAGGTGCGCCGGCTGATGTCTCGTTCGCTTCCTGTTTACGGTTCGTAAACTTGTTTCCGGGCCGTAGCCAGACGGAAATGGTCCCTCACAGATGAGCGCCGTTCGCGACGAAGAGCAACTCCACCGCGAGGGCGCCGCCGACTTCGTCGCAATCGAGATCGTCGGCCGCACGCCGTGGGAGCTGTTCTGGGTCCGCTTCAAGCGGGACCGGGTCGCCTTCGTCGCGCTCGGCTTCATCGTGCTCCTCGTCCTCGTCGCGATCTTCGCGGGGCCGATCAGCTCGGCGCTCGGGCACCCGCCGGACGCGCAGTACCCGAACAAGCTCGATCTCTTCGGAACGCCGACAGGCCCGTCGTCCAGCTTCCTCTTCGGTGTCGACCAGATCGGCCGGGACGTCTTCTCCCGCGTGCTGTACGGAGCTCAGGTCTCGCTCGAGGTGGCGCTGATCGCGACCGTGATCTCCGTCACCATCGGCGTCGTGCTCGGAATGGTCGCGGGCTACTTCCGCGGCTGGGTCGACACGGTCATCTCCCGGCTCATCGACGTCACGCTCGCGTTCCCGATCCTGCTCCTCGCGCTCGGCATCGCCTCCGCCTGCTCCCTCGGCAACGGCTGTGTCGCGGGCCTCGTCCATCCGGGGCTCGGCACGGTGATCGTCGCGATCGTCGTGATCAACTGGACGTACATCGGCCGCATCATTCGCGGCCAGGTTCTCTCGCTGCGCGAGAAGGAGTTCATCGAGGCCGCACGCGCGGGCGGCGCCCGTAGCCGGACGATCATCTTCCGCGAGATCCTCCCCAACCTCGTGGCACCGATCGTCGTCTACTCGACATTGATCATTCCGCAGAACATCCTGCTCGAGGCCGCACTGTCGTATCTCGGCGTCGGCATCCAGCCGCCGAGAGCGAGCTGGGGACAGATGCTGGCCGACGCGACTTCCATCTACAGCACGGCGTGGTGGTACTTCGCCTTCCCGGGCGGCGCGCTGCTCCTCACGGTGCTCGCGTTCAACCTGCTCGGCGACGGGGTCCGCGACGCCCTCGACCCACGGACAACGACATGAAGGAGGGGGTATGAGACGGCGAACCGCTGTCGTCGCAGGCATTGCGGCGGGCGCGCTCGCCTTCGTCGCAGCAGGCTGCGGCGGAGGGGGCTCGAGCTCCAGCTCGGGCTCGAGCTCGGGCGGCGTTCAGGGCGCGAGCCACACGCTCGTGCAGAGCGGTGGGAAGAAGGGTGGGACGATCACCATTCTCTCGAATGGCGACGTCGACCACCTCGACCCGGGCGCTGCGTACTACCAGTTCACGTATGCGATCACGTACGTGACGCAGCGGCCGCTGCTCGCGTACAAGCCGAACAGCATCCAGCCGGTCCCCGATCTCGCGGCGAGCATGCCGACGGTCTCTGCGAACGGCAAGACCGTCACGGTGCACATCCGGAAGGGCATCAAGTTCAGCCCGCCGGTGAACCGCGAGGTGACCTCGGCCGACGTGAAGTACGCGATCGAGCGCGGCTTCGACGCGGCCGTGGGCAACGGATACGCGGGCGCGTACTTCGGCGTCATCCAGGGTGCGCCGAAGAACATCGGCAACTCGGTGCCGAGCATCTCCGGCATCCAGACGCCCAACAAGTACACGATCGTCTTCAAGCTCTCGCAGCCGAGCGGCATCTTCGTGTCCGCTCTGCAGGAGCCGCTGACGGCGCCGGTCCCGGCTGAGTACGCCCGGAAGTTCGACAAGGGAAAGAGCTCGTCGTACGGCGATCACCAGGTCGCGACGGGCCCGTACATGGTCCAGAACAACGCCTCCGGGAAGATCACCGGGTACACGCCGGGCCGGCAGATCGTGCTCGTCCGCAACCCGAACTGGAACCCGAAGACGAGCTGGCGTCCCGCGTATGCCGACAAGATCGTCTTCAGGGAGGGGTTCGACCCGACCGTCGCGACGAAGCAGATCCTCAACGGCCAGGCCGACGCGAACGGCGACTTCCCGCCGCCGGCGGCCCAGCTGAAGTCGATCACGTCCAACTCGAGCCAGAAGGGCTTGCTCGAGTTCACCCCGACTCCGGGCAGCCGCTTCGTTGCGCTGAACGTGCAGAAGCCGCCGTTCAACAACAAGTACGTCCGGATGGCGGTCGCCTACATCCTCGACCGGAACTCGATGAGGCTGACCCGCGGTGGTGCCATCGACGGCGACATCGCGACGCACTTCATCTCGCCGGACTTCGGCAGCCACGGCTTCATCCAGGCCGGCGGCTTCGGGTTCGACCCGTTCAAGACCGCGAACAACGACTCCGGTGACGTGGCGAAGGCGCAGGCGATGCTGAAGAAGGCCGGGTTCAAGAGCGGCAAGTACAGCGGCCCCCAGGTCACGCAGGTGGCCGACAACTCGCCTCCGGGCTCGAACACGGCCGCGGTGGTGGCGAACAGCCTGGCGAAGATCGGCATGAAGGTGAAGACGATCTCCGTCCAGCACTCGGCGATGTACACGCGCTTCTGCGGCGTGCCGAAGAACGCGCCGAACATCTGCCCGAACGTCGGGTGGATCGCCGACTTCCACGAGCCGCAGGCCGACCTGGACGCGAACTTCAACGGCAAGAACATCCTGCCCGCGAACAACGTCAACTGGTCGCAGCTGAACGATCCGAAGATCAATGCACTCATGGAAAAGGCGAAGGTCGAGCTCAACTCGGAGAAGCGCTGGTCCGAGTGGGGTCAGATCGACAAGCTGATCACCGAGAGCGCCGCGGCGATCCCGTGGATCTGGGAGAAGTCGCCGACGCTGTACTCGCCGAAGGTGACGCACGCCTCCGAGCTCTGGAACGGCGGCGAGCCGGACGTGTCGTTCATGTCGGTGAAGTAAGGAAATGCCTAAGGCGGACAGGAGCGGGAGGACCTAGGTGGGCGCGTACATCGTGAGACGCGTGCTCTGGGCGATCCTGCTCCTGCTCGTCGTCAGCTTCCTGACGTTCGTCATCTTCAACGTCTTCCCGTCCGCCGACCCGGCCGCGCTCCGAGCGGGCCGCAACGCGACGCCTGCGCTCGTCGAGCAGATCCGCCGCAACCTCGGGCTCGACAAGCCCTTCTACACGCAGTACTGGAATTACCTCAAGGGTCTCGTCACGCACTTCAACCTCGGCTACTCGTACTACAACAGCGAGTCGGTGAAGTCGGAGATCTTCTCCCGGCTGCCGGCGACGATCTCCGTGACGGTCGGTGGGTTCATCGTCTGGATGCTCATCGGGATTCCCGTCGGAATCGTGTCCGCCATCCGGCCGCGCAGCATCCTCGACCGCGTGATGATGGGCGGCTCGCTCGTCGCCATCTCCGCACCGGTCTACTTCCTCGGCCTAGTCTCGCTCTTCCTGTTCGCGAAGGGGACCGGCCAGCTGCAGTGGTTCGGCGCGGCCGGGAGCTACGTCCCGATCACGCAGAACCCCGGAACGTGGTTCGACTCCCTGATCCTTCCGTGGCTGACGCTCGCGGCGGCGTTCGCCGCGTTCTATGCGCGCATGACGCGCGGCAACCTCATCGAGACGATGCACGAGGACTACATCCGCACGGCGCGAGCCAAGGGCCTGCGCGAGTCGAAGGTGATCTCGAAGCACGGTCTGCGCGCGGCGTTGACGCCGATCGTGACGATGGCGGGCATGGACATCGGGCTGCTGCTCGGCGGCGCGATCCTCACCGAGATCGTCTTCAACATCCCCGGCATCGGACGCTATGCCTACGACGCGATCGTGAACTCCGATCTGCCGGCGATCCAGGGCACGGTGCTCTTCGGCGCGTTCTTCATCGTCTTCGCGAACCTCGCCGTCGACATCCTGTACGCCTTCCTCGATCCGAGAGTGACGTACGGGTAGCCGATGGCGCTGCTCGAGATCGAGGACCTGCACGTCTCCTTCAAGACGATCGACGGCGTCGTCCATGCCGCCGAGGGCGTCTCGCTGTCGCTCGACGCGCGGAAGACGCTCGGCATCGTCGGCGAGTCCGGGTCCGGCAAGAGCGTGACCGCGCAGACGATCCTCGGGCTGACCCGCTTCCCGAACGCGACCATCGCAGGCCGCATCGTGTTCGACGGGCGCGATCTCATCACCATGTCGACGGAGGATCTCCGCGACATCCGCGGCGCGCGCATCGCGATGATCTTCCAGGACCCGCTCTCGTCGCTCCACCCCTTCTTCAAGGTGGGCCACCAGATCGTGGAGGCGATCCGCACGCACGAGGACGTGCCGCGGGACGTCGCGCGGAAGCGGACGATCGAGGCGCTGCGCTCGGTCGGCATCCCGAGCCCCGACGAGCGCTTCGACAGCTTCCCCCACGAGATGTCCGGCGGGATGCGGCAGCGCGCGATGATCGCGATGGCGCTGGCGCTGCGCCCCGACATCCTCATCGCGGATGAGCCGACGACCGCGCTCGACGTGACGGTGCAGGCGCAGGTGCTCGAGCTGATCCAGGCGCTGCGGGACGACTTCGGAACTGCGGTGATCCTCATCACGCACGACCTTGGCGTGGTCGCGCAGATGGCGGACGACGTCGCGGTGATGTATGCAGGCCGCGTGCTCGAGCAGGCGCCATGCGAGACGCTCTTCAACGAGCCGGAGCACCCGTACACGTGGGGGCTGCTCCAGTCGATTCCGCGGCTCGACGCCCCGCGCACCGACCGGCTGAGCCCGATCGCCGGATCGCCGCCGAGCCTCATCCACGTACCGCGCGGGTGCACGTTCCATCCGCGCTGCCCCTACGCGCCGCCGCCGGCGTTCGAGATCGAGCCGGGGCTCGATCCCTCACAGCCGGGACATCTCGTCCGCTGCCACCTAACGGTCGAAGAAAGGAAACGTCTGTGGCAGTCGCTGCAGCAAGAGCACCCGGTGCTGCGGTAGCCGAGGACCTCCTCGTCGTCCGCGACCTCGTCAAGCACTTCCCGATCCGGAAGGGCCTGCTCCAGCGCGAGGTTGCGCGCGTGCACGCGGTGGACGGCATCTCGTTCGACGTCCGCCGCGGCGAGACCTTCGGCCTCGTCGGCGAGAGCGGCTGCGGCAAGTCGACGACGGCACGGCTCGTGACCCGGCTGCTCGCGCCGACGAGCGGCTCCGTGGTCTACGACGGCGAGGACATCAGCGGATGGCCGGAGCGCAGGATCAGGCCGTTGCGCCGCGACGTGCAGATGATCTTCCAGGATCCGTACGCGTCGCTGAATCCGCGCCGCTCGATCGGGACGATCATCGGCGAGCCGCTGCGGCTGTTGGGAATCGGCGAGCGCAACGAGCGCCGGACGCGCGTGCGCGAGGTGATGGAGCGCGTCGGACTGAACCCCGAGCACTACAACCGGTACCCGCACGAGTTCTCCGGCGGGCAGCGGCAGCGGATCGGGATCGCGCGTGCGATCGTGCTCCGGCCGAAGCTGATCGTGGCCGACGAGCCCGTCTCGGCGCTGGACGTCTCCATCCAGGCACAGGTGTTGAACCTGCTGCAGGAGCTGCGGGACGAGATGGGCCTGACGCTCGTCTTCATCGCCCACGACCTGTCCGTCGTGCGTCACATGTGCGACCGCATCGCGGTCATGTACCTCGGCAAGATCGTCGAGCTTGCGAGCAGCGACCGCCTCTATACGCATCCGCGCCACCCGTACACGGGCGCGCTGCTGTCGGCGGTGCCCGTCCCGACGGCGAGTGCGGGCCGCAGCCGACGCCGCGTCGTGCTCGAAGGCGACGTCCCGAGCCCGGTCGCCCCGCCGCCCGCATGCCGCTTCCACACCCGGTGCTGGAAGGCCGAGCAGGTCTGCCGGGAGGTCGAGCCGCCGCTCGAGCCGAAGGGCCCCCACGACGTCGCCGCGTGCCACTTCCCGCTCTCGGAAGGCGAGGTGGACGCGCTCACCGAACGGCCGGCGGAGTAGCCCGGCGGTTCGCAACGTTTCGGTAAGCGCGCCGTAAAAGCTCGTCCAAGCCCGACTCGTACGGGCACGGCCGGGAAGACAGCGCCCATGATTCGCGTGCTCCCCGTCCTCGCCGCCGGGCTCCTGCTCGTCGCCGGAACCGCCGCAGCCGGCGCATCGGCTCCGTCCAACACGCGCCTGCCTGCGATCTCGGGCACCGCCCGCGACGGCTCCGTCCTCGTCGCGAGCAAGGGCGACTGGACGGGATCGCCCACCTCGTACGCCTACGAGTGGCAGCGTTGCGACACCGCCGGCGGAGGCTGCGTCCCCATCGCCGGCGCCGACAGCGTCCGCTACACGGTCGCCTCGGCGGATGTCGGCCATCGGCTGCGCGTCGCCGTCACGGCGACCAACTCGGCCGGGAGCGGATCGGCGGCATCGAGGCCGACCGACACCGTCTCCGCCACCGGCCACGCGCCGGTCGCGACACGCCTGCCGTCACTGACGGGAACGCCACAGCAGGGAGCGACGCTCAGCGTCGACCACGGTGACTGGTCGGGCACGCGGCCGATCCACTTCGACTTCTCGTGGCAGCGCTGCGACGGCACGGGGAACAACTGCTCGACGTTCATCGTCCACTCCCACGTGAGGGCGTACACGCTGACCGCCGGGGACGTCGGCCACGAGCTGCGCGTCGAGGTCACCGCGAGGAACACCCACGGGTCGACGTCGGTCTTCAGCAACGCGACGGGCGTCGTCACTGCGCCGAGCCCGCCCGCGACGTCGATCGCCGTCGCGCGCGTCTCGTTGCCCGACCGGCTCGTGATCGACAGGGTCGCCTTCTCGCCGAGCCCGATCGTCTCACGGGCCGCTCCGGTCAGCGCACGCTTCCACGTCTCCGACACGAAGGGCCTGTCGGTCCAGGGCGCGCTCGTCTACGCGCTCGGGCTGCCGTACGGGTGGACGTACAACGCGCCGGAGCAACCGACGGACGCGAGCGGCTGGGCGACGATCACCATCCAGCCCACCCGGAACATGCCGCTACGCCCCGGCGATCTCGTCCTCTTCGTCCGAGCGCGGAAGCCGGGCGACAACCTGCTCGCCGGCGTTTCCACGCGCCGGCTCGTGCAGGCCGCCATCCGCTGAGTGCGCGTAAAGCTCGCGTAAATATCGCTCTACGATGTACTACGCCGGCCGCCGGGCGGGGATACCGGGGACATGCGAACTCTGAAGACACTTGCATTTGCGCTCGTCGCCGCCGCCGGCGCCGCAGCCTCGATCGCCGTCGCGTCCGCGTCTGGGAGCGAAGCGGCCACCACGGCGGCGTCGACGACGACCACGACGGCGAAGGTCGCGCCGCCGACGAACACCTCACGCCCGGCCATCTCGGGCACCGCTCAGGACGGAGCGCTGCTCACTGCCGCCACCGGCACGTGGACCGGAGCGCCGACCTCCTACGCCTACCAGTGGTTGCGGTGCGACAGCGCCGGAGGCAGCTGCGCCGGAATCGCCGGCGCCAACAGCAAGCAGTACACCGTCTCGGCGACCGATGTCGGTCACACGCTGCGCGTGTCCGTGACGGCGAGCAACGCAGGCGGGAGCGGATCCGCCACCTCCGACCCGACGGCAGTCGTCAAGGCCAGCGGCGCTGCGCCGGCGAACACGAAGGCGCCGACGCTCTCGGGGACACCGCAGCAAGGCGAGACCCTGAAGGTCGACCCGGGCTCGTGGTCCGGCACGACGCCGATGACCTTCGACTACACGTGGCAGCGGTGCGACAAGAACGGCAATGACTGCTCCACGTTCATCGTGCACAACGCGGGCGCGACGAGCTACACGCTCGGCGGCGCCGACGTCGGCCACACCATCCGCGTGGAGGTGCAGGCGAAGAATACGGCGGGATCGAGCTACGTGTACACAAAGGCGACCGGCGTCGTCTCTCCGCCGAAGGTGACGCAGAGCGCGACCACCATCGCGGTCTCCGACGTCGCGTTGCCGAATCGTCTCGTGATCGACCGCGTCAGCTTCTCGCCCAATCCGGTGCGCTCGCGCAGCACGCCCATCTCGGCGCGGTTCCACGTCGCCGACTCGCACGGGCTGTCCGTCCAGGGCGCACTCGTCTTCGCCCTCGGCCTGCCGTACGGGTGGACGTACAACGCGCCGGAGCAGGCCACCGACGCGAGCGGCTGGGTGACGCTGACCATCCGGCCGACGAGGAACATGCCGCTGCGACGCGGCGATCTGGTCATGTTCATCCGTGCCCGCAAGCCGGGCGACAGTCTCCTCGCGGGCGTCTCGACCAGGCGCCTCGTCCAGGAGGCGATTCGCTAGCCGCCGCTGATCGCGGCGATCACGTCGACGCGGGAGCGCGCCTCCAGCGGAGTTGCCAGTGTGGCGCGCTCCCGGTCGACGTACACGTGGATGTGCGTGCGCAGGCTCGGCCCCGGCTCGCACAGCCGGTCACGCAGGCCGGGCCACTGCCGCTCGAGCTCCGAGATGGCGTCGTCCACCGTTGCCGCCTCGATGTCGAGGCGGCGCGGCAGGCCTGCGAAGAGCGGCGTCAGCGTTCCGGGGAGATGCAGCTCGGCCATCGCTACTCGACGATCGCGACCTCGACCGAGGAGATCGGCGGCAGGTAGCTCGCGATCTCGCTCCAGCTCTCGCCCTCGTCGTTCGACGCGAACAGCTGACCGGTGCTCGTGCCGAAGTACAGGCCGGGGACGTCGTACGTGTCGGCCGCCATCGCCTCGCGGAGCACGCCGAGGTATGCGTCCTCCTGCGGCAGTCCGTTGCGCAGCGGCCGCCAGCTCGAGCCGGCGTCCTTCGTCTGCCAGACGGTCGCCTTCCCGTCGGGCATCGTCCGGCCGTGCAGCGGTGCGAGCGGGATGGTGTAGAAGGTGTCGCGGTCGTGGGGATGCGCGGCGGCAGCGAAGCCGAACTCCGTGGGCAGGCCCTCGGTGATCTCCGTCCACGTGTGCCCGTCGTCGTCGCTGCGATGCATGCCGACGTGGTTCTGCTGGAACAAGCGCGAGTCGTCGGCGCGCACGACCTTGTGCACGCAGAACCCGACCTCCTCGTGGGGGCGCGGCCAGTCCGCACGGAGCCCGCGGTTGCGCGGCGTCCACGAAGCTCCGTCGTCGGTCGTCTCGAACAGGCCGATGCCCTGCACGATCGCCCAGAAGCGCGAGTCGTCCTCCTTGTCGAGCGCGATCGCGGAGATGCCGAGGTGCCCCGGCGGCTGGTTCGCGGGGTCGTCCCACATCTCGCTCCCCGGCTGCCCGGCGAGCGTGGTCAGGAGCGAGAATGTCTCGCCGCCGTCCTTGCTCTCGAAGATACCCGGCGCCTCGACGCCGACGAGCACGCGCCCGTTGCGCACGGCGAGAGTGGAGACCTTCGACACCTTGCGGGGGCTGTCCTCACCGTAGGAGATGCCCTCGCTCGAGAGCGTCCACGTCTCGCCGAGGTCCTTGCTTCGCCAGACGGCGGAGCCGTGCCACTCGCTCGCCGCGGCGGCATAGATGTCACCCGTGCCTGCGTCCTGGACGACGTGGTAGACCGGCCAGCCCTCGCAGAACGGGCCGCGCAGGTTCCAGTCGCGGCGGTCGGCGTCGCTGTCCAGCAGGAAAGCGCCCTTGCGGGTCCCGACCAGCAGCAAAGTCTTCGACATGTCGTCTCCTTCGGGGTCTCGTCGGCCTGAGGCTCAACCTACTAGACGACGGAGAGGCGACGAACTCATCGCGGCGAGGTAGATCCCGACTGCGCTCGCGACGATCATCGTGCTCGGCGGCAGGGTCGGGAAGACGTAGCCGAGGCTCAATCCCAGCCAGACGGAGCCGAGCGCGAACAGGGCCGAGAGCCCGAGCCCCGCGTACGGGCGGGTTGTCAGCCGGTGGGCCGCGCCGGCCGGCGCCGCCAGGAGCCCGAGGAGGAGGAGGGCGCCCACCGCCTGCGTCGCCTCGCCGGCGACGAGCCCGACAAGCCCGAGGAAGGCGAGCCCGATCGCGCGGACGGGAACGCCCTGAGCGGCGGCCACCGCTCCGTCGAGCGACGCGAACAACAGGGGCCGCGCCATCGCCGCGAGCGCGAGCACTGCCACGGCGCCGAGCACGACGGACGTGCGCACGTCGGCCGCGCTCAACCCGAAGATCGATCCGAACAGGACGCGCACTCCGGCCGTCCCGTTCGCGCCGCTTCCGTTCGTCGTGAAGATGGAGAGGAAGAGCACGCCGAGCCCGAGCGTCCACGCGAAGAGCGTTCCGATCACGACGTCGTCGGTGCGCGCCCGGTCGCCGAGCGCGCCCATGACGACGCCGCCGAGGATGGTGGCGAAGAAGAGCCCCGCTCTCAGGTCGATGCCGAGCGCGGCGGCGGCGAGCGCGCCCGTGAACGCGACATGGCTCAACGCGTCGCCGGCGAATACCTGCGCCCGCAGCACGACGAACCAGCCGACGAGACCGCACGCTATGCCGACGACGCTTCCGGCGACGAGCGCATTGCGCATGAACTCCTGCGCGAGCATCAGGTCAGGACTCGCGCGAGCACGTAGACGGCGAACGACAGCGAGGTGATGTAGAAGCCGACCGGATAGACGGAGAAGTACGCGAGCGCGAGCCCGAGCCACGTGACGGCAAGTGCGAGCGCGACGGAGAGAACGACGCTCGCGAACGGCCGCGCGGTGATGCGGTGCGCCGCCGCAGCCGGCGTCACGAGCAGTGCGAAGACGAGCAGCGCACCCGTGATCTGGCTCGTCTCCGCCACCGAGAGGCCGAGCACGAGCAGGAAGCCGAGGCCGAGCAGCCGCACGGGCACACCCCCCGCGCGCGCGACGTCGGGGTCCACCGACGAGAAGAGCAACGGGCGCGCGGCGAGCGCGACGACGACCAGCGCGACCGCGGCGACGACGAGCAGCACGAGCACCTGCGAGCTCGTGATGCCGAGGAACGTCCCGAAGAGGAGCGAGTCCAGCCCGGTGAGCACGCCGTGGTACAGGCTGACGAAGAGGAACCCGAGTGCGAGCGCGAGCGCTCCGATCGAACCGGTGGCGGCCGACTCGGAGCCGAGGCTGCGGCGCTGCCCTGCAGCAGCTGCGAGCGCAATCGCGCCGAGGCCGCAGGTGCCGAAATAGCCGACCGCGACCGGGACGCCGGCGAGGCTCGCCGCCGACGCCCCCGTGAACGCCGTCACCGACAGCGTGTGCCCGGCGAACGTCTGGCGGCGAAGCACCATGAACCACCCGATCACCCCCGCCATCACCGCGACGATCGTCCCCGCCGCGAGCGCATGCTGCATGAACGGGAACGCGAAGAGCGCGCGCACGTCCGCGACCGGGCTCCACGAGAGCCCGGTGAAGACGGAGCTAATGAGCATGATGCCCGTGCAGGTCGGGTGCCCCGACCACCACGAGCCGTCCGTCGGACGCCCGGAGCACTTCGATCGCCACCCCGTAGAGCGTGCTGAGCGTCTCCGTGGAGATGACCTCCTCCGGCGACCCCTCGATCGCCGTGCCGCCGGCGAAGTAGATGACGCCGTCGAGGTAGCCGATGATCGGGTTCACGTCGTGCGCGACGAGCAGGACCGCAACGTCCTCCTCTGCGCAGATGCGACGCACGAGCGCGGCGACGCCGATCTGATTGGGAAGGTCGAGGCTGTCCAGCGGCTCGTCGAGGAGCAGCAGCTGTGGGCGGCGGACGAGCGCCTGCGCGATGAGCACACGTTGCTGCTCACCGCCCGAGAGCTCGTCGATCGGGCGGCCCGCATAGCCGGTCGCGCCGACGAGCGCGATCACGTCGTCCACGCGGGCCGCGGCGGCGCGACTGCGCGCGCCGGGAAGCGGCAGGCCCCAGCGGGCGCCGTCGAGGCCGAGGCGCACGACGTCGACGCCGCGGATGCGCGTGCTCTCGTCGAAGCTCCGCCGCTGCGGCAGATAGCCGATGCGGTCGTTCGCCTCGCCGGGGCGCCGCCCGAGCACGGTCGCGTTCCCGGCCGCGAGCGGCTGCAGCCCGAGCACGGCGCGGACGAGCGTCGACTTGCCGGCCCCGTTCGGGCCGAGGACGGCGACGAACCGGCCACGCTCGACGGTGAGCGAGACGTCGCGCCAGATCGTCGCCCGGCCGATACGCGCCTCGGCGTTCTCGAAGACGACCGCGGTCATCGGCCTGTGGCTCTGTGCAGCGCTGCTTCGAGCGCGCGCAGCTGCCGAACCTGCCATTGCTCGAACGTCGCCGTCGCCGGCGTGAGCGTCTCGGTGATCGTCGAGATGGGGATGCCCTTCTTCCGGGCTGCCTCGGTGATGCGCGCGACGTCCGGCGTGCTGTTCTGGCTGTTGAAGACCCAGACCTTGATCTCCTTCTTTGCGATCTGACGATCGATCGAGGTCTTGTCGGCTGCGGTTGGCTCGGTGCCCTCGCTGATCGCCTTCAGGAACGAGTACGGCGTGATGAGGTCGAGCCCGAGCGCCTGCGCGAGCGGCGCGAAGATGCTCTCCGAGGCTCCGACCCGCACGCCGTGGTACCGGCGCTTGATCGCGGCGATCAGGCCGTTGTATTGCGCAAGCCCCCTCGCCTCGAGCTGCGACTTCTGCCGCGCGAAGTACGACGCGTCCTTGGGGTCGAGGGCCGAGTAGTCGCGGACGATCGCCGAGATCACCTGCTGCACGTTCGCCGGCGAGTACCAGCGGTGCGGATTGCCGCCCGCCCGCACGCCGACGAGGTCGGCTACGTCGAGGACGACGCGGCCCTTGACCGGATTGGCAGCGATGAGCTTCGCCGCCCACGGGTCGTAGCCGACGCCGTTCGCGATCGCCATCTGCGCGCCGGCGAATGTGCGCGCATCGACGGCGGTCGGCTCGTAGTCGTGGGGGTCGGTCGCGGGATTCGTGATGACGCTCGTGACCTGGACGCGGTTCCCACCGAGCTGAGCTGCGAGGCTGCCCCAGAAGTTCTCCGCGGCGACGACGTGGATCTGACCGGCTGCGAGGAGCGCGACGAGTGCGTGCACGTGCCCGAGTCTAGCGATAATCATTCTCAGTAGCTAAACTAAAGGGGTGAACTGGGTCGAGACGACGACGGACTCGCTCCGCCGCAAGGGACGGCGGAACAGCGCCGCCCGGCGCGCCGTGATCGAGCTGCTCGGCCGGCAGCGCTGCTGCGTGACCGCCCAGGAGATCTTCGACGGCCTCCGCTCCGAGGGCCGCCCCGTCGGCATCGCGAGCATCTACCGCAGCCTCGAGCAGCTCACCCGCGACGGCTTCGTGCAACGTGTCGACGTCGGCGCGCCCACGGCCCGTTACGAGCCCGTCCAGCCGGACGGCGAGCATCACCACCACCTCGTCTGCGCGGACTGCGGCAAGGTCGAGGCCTTCGCCGACCCGGAGCTCGAGCAGGCGCTGCACAAGGTCGAGGGGCAGACCGGGTACGCCGTAGCGCACGACGTCATCCTCAAGGGCGTCTGTAAGTGCTGCGCACTTACAGCCGATTGAGGGTCCCGCTTCGCGGGAACGCTCGCGGGCGAAGCCCGCGAGCTCTCAGGGTCGCCGGCGCATGGATGTTCTGCGCGTGCGGTGGCGGCTTCGCCGTCCCCGCCCGCTGGTCCGCCTACGCGTAAGCCGGCTTCGCCTGGCTTACGCTCCGGCCTTGTTCCTGGCTTGGGCGGGAGGTCTACTGCCGGCTGCGCAGACTGCGGAAGTGCGTCAGCGCTTTCGGCTTGGTACGGGTCCACTGGACTCGCGCACGACGAGGCGCGTCGCGAGCTCCACGTGCAGCGTCTCGAAGCGCTGCCGGTCGAGCAGGCGCTGAAGCAGGTTGACGGCCGTTCTGCCCATCTCCGCGAGCGGCTGTCGGACGGTCGTCAGCGTCGGCGTGACGATGGTCGCGTGCTCGACGTCGTCGAAGCCGACGATGGACAGGTCGTCGGGCACGTGCAGGCCGCGTGCGCGCGCGGCCTGGATCGCGCCGATCGCGTGGTTGTCGTTGAAGGCGAAGATCGCGGTCGGCGGCTCGGCGAGGTCGAGGAGGACGCCGGCGGCCTGCTCGCCGCCGTCGATCTCGAAGTTCGACTCCACCTCGAGCTCGGGATCGGGGAGGATGCCCGCGGCCGCGAGCGCTGCGTGATAGCCGCGGCGCCGGTCCTCGGTCGCCACCCATCCGCGCGGCCCGCTGATGATCGCGATCCGCCGGTGCCCGAGCGCGAGCAGATGCTTGATCGCCTGGTCGGCGCCCGAGGCGTGCGCCGCGGAGACCGACGGGATGCGATCGTCGAGCGGCATCAGCGGGTCGATGACGACGAAGTGATAGCCGGCGTCGAGGAGCCGCTCGAGCTCCCGGCTCGACTCCTCCGGGAGCACGATCAGGGCGCCGTCGGTGAGCCCGTGCATGAGCCGCTCGAGCAGCGTCACCTCGCGGTCGTGCTCGTGCGCCGTGGGCGAGAGGACGGCACGGAGGTCGTGCTCCTGCAGCGCCTCGGTCGCGCCGGAGAGGATGGCGGAGAAATACGCCGGGTAGATGAGCGGGACGAGCAGCCCGACGAGGCCGGTGCGGCCGTTGGAAAGGCCGCGCGCGCCCCTGTTGGCGATGTAGCCCCGCTCCTGGATGATGCGGGAGACGAGCTCACGCGTCTCGGGAGCCACGTCGCC
>DATAMX010000039.1:0-2745 GCA_036260475.1 Gaiellaceae bacterium
GTGGGTCGCGTGCTATCCGAACGCCGGACTGCCGAACGAGTTCGGCACGCACGACGAGCAACCCGGGGACACGAGCCGCCTGCTGGGCGAGTTCGCGCGCGACGGGCTCGTCAACATCGTCGGCGGGTGCTGCGGCACCACCCCGGACCACACGCGCGCCATCAAGGCGGCGGTGGAGGGCGTCGCTCCGCGACGGATTCCCTCGCCGCCGCGCCTGACGCGCTTCAGCGGGCTGGAGCCGTTCGCGATCACGGAGGACACGAACTTCGTCATGGTCGGCGAGCGGACGAACGTCACCGGATCGGCGCGCTTCCGCCGCCTCGTCGAGTCCGACGACTCCCAGCAGGCGCTCGAGGTCGCGCTCGAACAGGTGCGCGGAGGCGCCAACCTGATCGACGTCAACATGGACGCCGACCTCCTCGACGGGGTGGAGGCGATGACCACGTTCCTCAACCTCGTCGCCACCGAGCCGGAGATCGCGCGCCTGCCGATCATGGTCGACAGCTCGCGCTGGACGGTCCTCGAGGCCGGGCTCAAGTGCCTGCAGGGCAAGGGCGTCGTCAACTCGCTCAGCCTCAAGGAGGGAGAGGAGGCGTTCCTCGAGCAGGCGCGGACGGTGCTGGGCTACGGCGCGGGCGTCGTCGTCATGGCCTTCGACGAGCAGGGGCAGGCGGAGACGGTCGAGCGCAAGGTCGCCATCTGCGAGCGCGCGTACAAGCTCCTCGTCGACGAGGTCGGGTTCGCGCCCGAGGACATCATCTTCGACCCCAACATCCTCGCCGTCGCGACCGGCATCGAGGAGCACGCCGAGTTCGCGAAGGCGTTCATCGCGGCGCTGCCGCTCATCAAGGAGCGCTGCCCCGGGGTGAAGACGAGCGGCGGGGTCTCCAACCTCAGCTTCTCGTTCCGCGGCAACGACCGTGTCCGCGAGGCGATGCACTCGGCGTTCCTCTACCACGCGATCGCGGCGGGGCTCGACATGGGCATCGTCAACGCGGGCCAGCTCGTCGTGTACGAGGACATCGAGCCGGAGCTGCTCGAGCGGGTCGAGGACGTCATCTTCAACCGGCGCGACGATGCGACGGAGCGGCTCGTCGAATACGCGGAGCGCGTCCGCGGCGAAGGGACGCGCCGCGAGCGAGATCTCTCCTGGCGCGAGGCGCCGGTCGAGAAGCGGCTCGAGCATGCGCTCGTGCACGGCATCGTCGACTTCATCGAGGACGACGCCGAGGAGGCTCGGCAGAAGCTCGCGCGCCCGCTCGACGTGATCGAGGGGCCGCTGATGGCCGGCATGCAGGTGGTCGGCGACCTCTTCGGCGCGGGAAAGATGTTCCTGCCGCAGGTGGTGAAGAGCGCGCGCGCGATGAAGCGGGCGGTCGCCTACCTGGAGCCTTTCATGGCCGAGGAGAAGGACTCCGGCCGCGTCCAGGGCAAGGTCGTGCTCGCCACGGTCAAGGGGGACGTCCACGACATCGGCAAGAACATCGTCGGCGTCGTGCTCGGCTGCAACAACTACGAGGTCATCGACCTCGGCGTCATGGTGCCGGGCGACACCGTCCTCGACACCGCGCTCGAGAACGGGGCGGACGTCGTCGGCCTGTCGGGCCTGATCACGCCGTCGCTCGACCACATGGTCGACGTCGCGCACGAGATGGAGCGGCGCGGCCTCTCGCTCCCGCTGCTGATCGGGGGCGCGACGACCTCGCGGCAGCACACCGCCGTGCGCATCGCGCCGCAGTACTCGCAGCCGGTCGTGCACGTGCACGACGCGTCGCGCGTCGTCGGCGTCGTCTCCGACCTGCTCGATCCCGAACGGCGTCGCCGCCTGGACGCGGAGAACCGGGACGACCAGGAGCGCCTGCGCGACCAGTACGCGGAGCGCGAGCGGAAGCCGCTCCTCCCGATCGAGGAGGCGCGCGCGAACCGTCAGCAGCTTCCGTTCGACGACCTGCCCACGCCGGCGTTCACCGGTACGCGCGTCGTCGAGCCCGAGCTCGCGACTCTGCGGGAGTACATCGACTGGCAGTTCTTCTTCCACGCGTGGGAGCTGAAGGGGAAGTTCCCCGCCATCCTCGAGCAGCCGGCCGCGCGCGAGCTCTGGGACGACGCCCAGGAGCTGCTCGACGAGATCGTGCGCGACGGATCGCTGCAGGCGCGCGGCGTGTACGGCTTCTGGCCCGCCTCGTCCGACGGTGACGACGTCGTGCTCGCCGACGGCACGCGCTTCTGCTTCCTGCGCCAGCAGTCGGCATACGGCGACTCGCGGCCGAATCGCGGCCTCGCCGACCTCGTCGCGCCCGCCGGCGACCACATCGGAGCGTTCGCCGTCACCTCCGGCATCGGCGTCGACGAGCTGGTCGCACGGTGCGAGGCCGAGCACGACGACTACCGCTCGATCATGGTCAAGGCGCTGGCCGATCGCCTCGCGGAGGCGTTCGCCGAATATCTGCACGAGACGGCGCGGCGCGACTGGTACGAGACCGGGCGGAAGCTCTCGAGCGAGGAGCTCGCCGCCGAGCGCTATCGCGGTATCCGGCCCGCGTTCGGGTATCCCGCGTGCCCCGATCACAGCGAGAAGCGCAAGCTCTTCGATCTCCTCGGCGCGGAGTCGATCGGCATCGAGCTGACCGAGTCGTTCGCGATGACGCCGGCGGCTGCCGTCAGCGGCGTGTACTTCGGGCATCCCGACTCGCGCTACTTCTCCGTCGGCCGTATCGGCCGCGACCAGGTGGAGGATTACGCGGC
>DATAMX010000064.1:0-2168 GCA_036260475.1 Gaiellaceae bacterium
CGCCCCTCGCGCACGACGAGATGCCGGAGGTAGCCGCTGTTGTCCGCCTGCGAGTACGGCGCCAGCCCTTCCTCGCGCGCCCAGTCCCGCACGGCGTCGCGGACGCCGTTTCCGACGTCGGTCGTCAGCCAGCACTTCTCCAGGTCGAGCACCTCGTCCCAGCGGCCGGCCTTGTGGAACCCGAGCGCCGGACCGTCGGGCGTCTGCGCGAACGAGTACTCGACCTTGTTGCGGTAGTGGAAGATCTCCGGCTCGCACGGGACGATCGCCTGCAGCGGCGGGTCGGGGATGCCGCCGAGGCGTTGCAGCGCATCGTGCACCTGCGCGTGCTTCTGCTCGAGCTGCGTCTCGTACGCGAGATCCTGGAACCGGCAGCCGCCGCACGCGGGGTAGTGCACGCATGGCGCGTCGACACGATGGGGACCGGCGCGGACGACGTCGGTCGCGAGTGCCTCCGCGTGACTGCGTTTCACCTTGGTCACGCGCGCGCGCACGCGGTCGCCCGGCAGCCCGCGGCGGACGAAGACGACGTACCCGTCGAGGCGTGCGACGCCGTTGCCGCCGTACGCGAGCGACTCGATGTCGAGCTCGAGCTCCTCGTCTCTCGTCACCGGCGCGGCCACGCGGCCAGCGTAGCCGGGCCTCGGTGTCAGACACCGGGAAACGGTGTCTGACACCATCCGCCGTCAGCTGTACGGCGGATGCAGCGGCAGGATGAGCGGCGGGCGCGGCTCTTGGGTGAAGTCGAAGTCCTGCGTGAGGTCGCCCAGGACGGCCGCGTTCTCGCGCACGTCGGGACGCGGATCGGGGCGCCCGTCGGTCTTCGGATCGATGCGCGCGCCGCCGAGGAAGTCGTCCTCGATGAACTTCAGATACGCGTCGTGGCTGAGCACCTGGTGGTCGACGAACCCGCGGCGCGCATACGGGCTGATGACGAGGCCGGGCACTCGCAGTCCATACCCCTGCGCGTCGACGCGCGGAGGCCGCACGTGGTCGTAGAACCCGCCCCAGTCGTCCCAGCTGAGGAAGATCGCGGTCGAGGACCAGTCCTTGCTGCGCATGACCGCGTTGATCAGGCTCGTCACGTACGCCTGGCCGGCGGAGACGAGCGCAGGCGGATGCTCGCTCACCGCCTGCGCGGGCGCGATCCAGGAGACGGCCGGCAGTGTGCCCGTGCGTGCGGCGGTGAAGAAGTCCTGCAGCGGCGCGACGTCCTCGGCCTCGCCGTCCTGCCGCACGGTGTCGAAGTACGGCAGCGGGTTCCAGATACCCGGCGTCCTCGAGCTCTGCGGCACCGGCGCACAGAACATCGCGTCGTCGGCGCAGTCCGGCTGGTCGCCCTTCGCGACGTAGTACCGCCAGCTCACGTGCGCCTTGTGCAGCAGGTACGTGAGGTCGGTCCACGCGTAGTCGGGGACCTCGCCGGTCGGGTTCTGCGGCTCGCCCGGTGGCGAGCCGGGCGCCTGCACGGCGTCGGCGCAGCTCGCTGGATCGCCCGGTCGCGTGCACTTCGCCGACCAGCCGGAGACCATGTACAGGTGCGCCGGCAGGCTCCACGAGAGATCCGGTTGGAACATGTGGTCCTGGAGCACGAAGTTCCGCGCGTACGCCCAGTAGTTCGGGATCTCGTGCCAGTCGTGGTAGCCCATCACGTCGGGCCTCGACGGAGTGAGCGAGCAGCCCGGGTTGTCGGTCGCGTGGCAGGCGAGGAAGCGTCCCTTCCGCGCCTGCCGCTCGAAGCCGTCCATCTTGCCGTGGTCGATGTCGCGGATCGCGTCGATCGTGTCGTGCGGGCCGCCCGCGTTGCGGTCGGACGTGTCGTGATACGGCTCGACGCAGACGTGGGTCTTCGGGTCGGGCGAGCAGACCGTCGGGTCGCCGTCCTTCATCGGGATCCCGTCGGCGCCCGGGTAGGTGCCGAAGTAGGAGTCGAACGAGCGGTTCTCCTGCGTGATGATCACGACGTGGCGGATCTTGTGGATCCCCCGCCGCACGCCGGCGCGCGCCTCTTGCCTATGGCCGGGCAGCTCGGCAGACCCGAGCAGCAGGCCGAAGAGGAACACGCCCGCGACGACCACGACCAGGAAGCGCTTCAAGGCGAACGTAGGCTAGGCCGCGCGTCTTAGAACGGGATGAGCGGCGTCTAAGAGCTGGTTAAAGGAACATGA
>DATAMX010000083.1:0-6229 GCA_036260475.1 Gaiellaceae bacterium
GTGCCGGGCGAGGTCGGCCATCTGGCCGCCGGGGATGCGAGCAGCAACCTCGATGACGAGCACGCCGTCGTCGGTGACGAGCAGCTGTGGGAACGCGATGCCGTCGCCCAGCCCGAGCGCACGCGTCGCATGAGCCGCAACTCGCTCCGCCTCGGCGAGCACGTCGCCGAAGATCGTCGTCGGGTACACGTGGATCCAGCCGACGCCGAAGCCGACGCCGGGAGGCCGGAGCCGGTCGGAGAGCGTGAGCACCTCGGCTTCGCCGCCGCGCGCGACGACGAGCCCGTTCAGCTCGAGGCCCTCGTGGAAGCGCTCGAGCACGACCTCGCCGCCGCCGGACTCGGCGAGCGCAGCGTGCAGGTGCGCGTCGAGATCGTCGATCGACTCGAGCCGGAAGATCCCGCGTTGCCCGCCGGAGTCGGCCGGCTTCAACACGGCGGGGAACCCGACCGTCTCCGCGGCGGCGCGCGCGGACGCGAGGTCGCGCGCGGCCGCGAACCGCGGCTGCGGCACGCCGACCTCGGCGAGCCGGCGGCGCATCGCGATCTTGTGCGTCATCAGGTGCGCGACGTCGGTGCCGATGCCCGGGAGCCCGAGCTCCTCGGCGACGGCGGCGACGACCGGCACGGCCCGGTCGGCGGACACGGTGAGCGCGCCGTCGACCGCGTGGCGCCGGGCGACGTCGACCACCCCTTCGACGTCCTGGAAGTCGACGACCTCGCCGACGTCCGCGAGCGCGAGACCGGCAGCGTCGGCATTCCGGTCGACGGCGACGACACGGAGCCCGAGCTCCTGCGCCCGCGCGATGGCGCGGCGCTGGTGGCGGCCGGCGCCGACGAAGAGGACGGTCTTGCCCTGCACGCGGACGACTCTAGGCGACCGCGACGATCGCGTAGTCGAGCGAGTCGTTGAGGTGGATCGTCTCCGTCTCGCGGAACCCGGCGCCGCGGACGAGCAGCTCGAGCGTCTCGGGCACGAGCGGCTGCGCGTGGGTCAGGTCGGCGAAGTAGTTCCGCAGGGCGGCCGGCGTCGACGGATCGATCGTCTCCGCGATGAGGAGGCCGCCGGGCCGGAGCTTCGCGTGCGCGAGCTCGAGGAGCGCGACGAGATCCGCCGGCGGGAGGTGCTCGAGCAGCTGGAGCGCCGCCACAGCTCCGAGCGACGCGTCCTCGCAGGCGGCGAGCGCGTCGTGCGCAGAGGCCTGCCGGACGTCGAGGCCCTCGCCGAGCGCGAACGCCACCATGTCTGCGTTCGCGTCGACTCCGCGCGCCTCGATGTCCGCGTCGCGCAACAGGGCGAGCAGCTCTCCTCGGCCGCTCCCCAGGTCGAGCACCGGCGCGTGCCCGCGCAGCCGCTCCGCGTACGGAAGCTGGCGCTCCCGCACCTCGGCGGTCGACCCGCGCAGGCGCGACTCGAAGGCGAAGTAGTCCGGAAGCGCGGCCGCCCGTGGTTGGGGCGCGACCGTCTCCGGCGCGGGGGCGGCCGGACGCCGCTCGAGCCGCAGAAGCCGCTCCTCGAGCTCGGCCATGCGCCGCTCAGCGGCCTCGGCGCGACCCTCGGCCGTGTCCACGCGCTGCGAGACCGCGTCGAGGACTCGCAGGACGGCAGCGTTGAAGCTCCGTTGCGCCAGCGCGAACGGGTGGACGGCCGCGTACTGCACGCGGCGACGGAGCCACGACGCCCGGTGGTCGACGGGTGACGGCGCGCGGAGCTCTTCCGCCTCATGCCGCACGTCGTCCACGCGCGGACCTTACGTCGCAGTGCTGCGCCGCGGTTCGTCGGGCAGCCTGCGGTCCCTGACGGCGAGCCGGATCTTCTCGCTCAGGCGCGAGGGGCGAAGCTCCGCGAGCAGCACGGCTCCCGCGCCCGGCCCCGGGCTTCCGTAGCGCGCGGCCTCGGCCTCGGCGAGGCTCGCGGTGCGCCAACCGTCGAGCCCGTGCTCGTACAGCTCGTCCTCGAAGACGACGAAGCCGTTCCGCTCGAAGAGCTCGATCCACTCGAGCGGCGGCCGCTGGAGATGCCACCCGTGGTCCTCGCGCCGGCCGGTGGGAACGCTCACGAGCAGCCTTCCGTCGCGCGCGAGCACGCGCCGGAGCTCGCGCAGCGCCGCTCCGTGCCCGTCGTCGTCCGACCCGGTGTCGAGGCCGTACACCGCGTTGTCACGCCCGACGTGCTCGAGCGTCGAGATGCAGAGCGCGAGGTCGAAGTGCCCGTCTTCGAACGGCAGGTCGCGCACGTCGGCGACGACGTCGGCGGGCTCGGCGAGGTCGGCCGTGACGAGCTCGGGGGCGCCGAGCTCCCGGAGCCCTTCGAGATACGCGGGAATCGCGTTGGCCGACCCGACGTCGAGGACGCGCCGCTCGCCGGCGTACCGCGCGAGGCACCAGGGGATCTCGATCGCGCGCTCGTCGCTCCAGACGGGTGCGTGTAGCTCGCGAGGGCGCCCGCTCCGTGCGCGCTCGAAGCGAGCGCGGGCGAGGCCGTCGTCGAGGAGCTCGATCAGCTCGAACTCGCGACTCTCGACGAGCTCGCGCACGAGCCGGGCACGCGAGACCTCGCCGCGCTCGAGACGTCCGGCAGTGTCCGGATCGGCGGCGCGCCGGAGCACGAGGCGCCAGAGCTGCTCGACGAAGTCGTCCACGGGCGGAGGCTAGAGTGACTTTCATGTCCTTGCACGGCAAGCGCGTGTTCATCACGGGAGGCGCCGGCTTCATCGCGACCACGCTCGGGCGGCTCCTCGTGGAGGACAACGAGGTGATCGCGTACGACAACCTCCACCGCGACGCCCTCAGCACGACGGAGCTGCGAGAGCACCCGAACTTCCGCTTCGTCCAGGGGGACGTCCTCGATGCCGAGCACGTCGCGCAGGCGGCGAGGGGCGCCACGCACATCGTCCACTGCGCAGCGATCGCCGGCGTCGACACCGTGCGCGAGAGCCCCGTGCGCACGATGCGGGTGAACATGATCGGCACGTACAACGTCCTGGAGGCGGCGCTCGCCACGCGCGACTCGCTCGAGCGCATCGTCGACTTCTCGACGAGCGAGGTCTTCGGGACGCACGCCGACAACGTGCACGAGGGCCACGTGTCGACGATCGGATCGGTCGGCGAGGCGCGCTGGACGTACGCCGTCTCCAAGCTCGCGGGCGAGCATCTGGCGCATGCGTACCACGACGAGCTCCAGCTGCCGACGGTCACGGTGCGGCCGTTCAACGTGTACGGCCCCGGACAGATCGGCGGAGGCGCGATTCGCGCGTTCATCGAAGCGGCGCTCGTCGGGCGCGATCTGACCATCCACGGCGACGGTTCCCAGATCCGCGCGTGGTGCTACGTCGACGACATGGTTCGCGCGGTCCTCCTGTGCCTCGAGCGGCCGGAGGCCGTCGGGCAGAGCTTCAACATCGGCAACGACCGCTCCACCGTGACGATCCTCGACCTTGCGCAGCGCATCAAGCGCCTCACCGGCTGCGCGGGCGAGATCGTCTTCCAGCCGCTGCACTACGCCGACGTCGAGATTCGCAGCCCGAACGTGCGCCAGGCGCGCGAGCTGCTCGGCTTCGAGGCGGAAGTCGACCTGGACGAAGGCCTCGAGAGGACGATCGCGTGGTACCGCAGCAGGCAGCCGGCATCCGTCTAGCCTTCCCGGAGGCGGGTGACCAGGAGCTGGCCGAGATCGCGGCCGTGCTCGAGACCGGCCACCTGACCATGGGGCCGAAGGTGGAGGAGTTCGAGACGCTCCTCGCCGCCGCCGCGGGCACGCAGCACGCTGCGGCCGTCTCGTCCGGCACCGCCGCGTTGCACGTCGCCGTGCTCGCGCTCGGCATCGGCGAAGGGGACGAGGTGCTCGTTCCCGCGTACACGTTCCCCGCGACCGCGAACGTCGTCGCGCTCGCCGGCGCGACCCCCGTCCTCGTCGACGTCGATCCGGTGACCATGAACATCGATCCCGGGGACGCAGCACGCCGCGTGACGGCGCGGACGAAGGCCGTGCTCGCCGTGCATCTGTTCGGCCGGCCGGCTCGGCTCGAGGAGCTCCCCGATGTGCCCGTGCTCGAGGACGCCGCCGGCGCGCTCGGCGCGGCGCACCGCGGCCGGCCCTGCGGAAGCCTCGGAGCGCTCGCGTGCTTCTCGTTCCATCCGCGCAAGATCGTCACCACGGGCGAGGGCGGCGCGGTCACGACCGACGACCCGCAGCTCGACGAACGCGTGCGTTCGCTCCGGCATCACGGCTGGTCGCCGTCCTCCGAGTACGTGGACATGCCGGCCGGCGCGTTCAACTACCGGCTGAGCGACGTGCTGGCCGCGCTCGGCGTCCCGCAGATGCAGCGCCTCGACGAGCTCCTCGCGGTGAGAGAGCGGATCGCCGCGGGCTACGCCGAGCGGCTCGCGCACCTCGACATCGTGCTGCCCGAAGCGGACGCAGGCGACCGGCACGGCTGGCAGGCGTACGTCGTCCAGCTCGACCGCCGCGACGAGGTCATGTCCGCGTTGAGGGGGCAGGGCATCGGCTGCCAGATCGGCACGTACGCGCTGCACCGGCTCGGCGCCTATCGCGATCAGGGGCCGTTCCCCGGGGCGGATGCAGCCTTCGAGCGCGCGCTCGCCCTGCCCCTGCACGGGCGGCTCTCCGAGTCGGATCTCGACCGTGTGGCGGAGGCACTTGACAAGATTGTGAGTCATCACTAACCTACGGCCATGGCAGTACGTCTGACAGCGGCGGAGCGCAAGGACGACCTCCTCGACGCGGCCCTGATCGAGTTCGCAGAGCGCGGCCTCGAGGGAACGTCCACAGAGGACATCGCCCGGCGGGCCGGCATCTCGCAGCCCTACCTCTTCCGCCTCTTCGGTACGAAGAAGGAGCTCTTCAAGGCCGCGACCGCTCGGTGCCTCCGCGAGACGCTCGAGCTCTTCCAGCGGGCGGCGGAGGGAAAGCGCGGCGAGGAGGCCCTGCAGGCCATCGGCGAGGCCTACCGGGAGATGCTCAGAACGGATCGCACGCACCTGCGGGCGCAGATGCAGGCCTATGCGGCGGCCGAGGACCCCGAGATCCGCGCGGTCGTGCGGGCCGGCTACGGCGACCTCGTCGCCTACGTGCGGCGCGTGTCCGGGGCCGAAGGCCCGACGATCTGGCAGTTCTTCGCCACCGGGATGATGCTCAACGTCCTCTCCTCGATGCACGTCGACGACGACCCGGAGCCCTGGATGACGGAGCTCCTCGACAGTTGCGGTAAATAACCCCCTTTTTTCCCATTGGAGGAAGTGATGACTCACACACAAAGGCGCTCGGCGATCTGGACGCTCGCGATCACCTCGGTCGCGCTCTTCATGGTCAGCCTCGACAACCTCGTCGTGACGACGGCGGTGCCGGTCATCCGGCGCGACCTGCACGCGACCATCTCGCAGCTCGAGTGGACGGTGAACGCGTACACGCTCACGTTCGCCGTGCTCCTCCTCACCGGCGCCGCGCTCGGCGACCGCTTCGGGCGCAGGCGGCTGTTCGCGCTCGGCCTGCTGCTCTTCACCGGCGCGTCCGCCGCGGCGGCGCTCTCGACGTCGGCGAACACGCTCGACATCGCACGCGCGCTCCAGGGCGTGGGCGCCGCGATCGTCATGCCGCTGACGCTCACGATCCTGTCCGCCGCCGTGCCGGCGAACCGGCGTGCGCTCGCGCTCGGCATCTGGGGCGGCATCGGGGGGCTCGCGATCGCGATCGGCCCGCTGGTGGGCGGCGCGATCGTGAGCGGCATCTCGTGGCACTGGATCTTCTGGCTCAACGTGCCGATCGGCCTCGTGCTCGCCCCGCTCGCGCTCGCACGCCTCGAGGAGAGCCGCGGCGCCGACTCCGGCCTCGACCTTCCCGGCCTCGGCCTCGCCAGCGCGGGACTGCTCGGAATCGTCTGGGGCCTCGTGCGCGGGAACGCGCACGGCTGGACGAGCGCCGGCATCCTCGGCCCGATCGTCGCAGGGGTGCTGCTCGTCGCCGCGTTCGTCGCGTGGGAGCTGCGCACGCCCTCGCCGATGCTGCCCATGCATTTCTTCCGCGACCGCACGTTCGCGCTGACGAACGTCGCGTCGCTGCTCATGTCCTTCGGGATGTTCGGGTCGATCTTCCTGCTCGCGCAGTTCTTCCAGACCGTCCAGGGGATGTCGCCGCTGCAGTCCGGTCTGCGCATCCTGCCGTGGACGGCCATGCCGATCTTCATCGCGCCGATCGCGGGCGCGTTCCTCGA
>DATAMX010000086.1:0-2989 GCA_036260475.1 Gaiellaceae bacterium
GGTGGGTCCATCCCGAGCTTCCTCGAGGAGCTCGCCCGCGAGCGCGACCTCGACGACGAGACGAAGTGCCAGCTGCTCGAGATCGCATCCGACCGGACGTTCCTCCTGGCCGTGGAGGAGTACATGCGGCGCACCCAGCGAATCCACTGACGAGCGCTTCACCGCCGCCGCGCGGGCGCTAAGGCGTCGCTTGCGACGCCGCCCTAAGAGGCCGAACCGGCTTTGCCGGTCGGCCGCTAAGCTAATCGACCGCGTTCTTTTGCGGGCGATTAGCTCAGTTGGTTAGAGCGCCGCTCTGATAAGGCGGAGGTCCGTGGTTCGAATCCACGATCGCCCATCCCGCATCTCGAACGCCTCCTCGACCGTTGCTCTGGAGATGCGTGCAATCGGGTATAGAACCGGGGCCCCGACGATCGGCGGCCCCATGGTGCTGGCGGCCTACCTCGTCATCGGGGCGTTCGTCGCGGCGACCCACAACTACTTCGCGCACCTGCACGTGGCTCGGCAGTACGGCTCGGCGGCTCTCGCGGTCCTGCTGTGGCCGCTGCTCTTCCTCGGGATCAATCTCCACATCCACTAGGTCAAGAGCAGGCCGGCCATCCGCCGGCGAGCGAGCCAGATGCCGAACGTGCCCAGCGCGAGGAGATACGCCGCGTTGACGAGGTTCGACGGGGCGACCGCCCCGAGCGTCAGCGAGCGCACGAGCACGATCGCGTTGTAGAGCGGCGAGAAGCGCACGACCCACTGGATCGCCGTGGGGTAGACGCTCAGCGGATAGAACGTCGCGCTGAACAGGAACATCGGCAGCTGCACGAGCTGCACGAGGTCGAAGTCCTGCCAGCTGCGGATGAACGTCGACGCGCCGATCCCCAGGCCGGCGAAGCCGAAGCCGACGACGACCGCGGCGGGTAGCGCAAGCACGCCCCACCAGGAATGGATGAGGCCGAGCGAGGCGGCGGTGACGACGAACCCGGCGGCGTACAGCAGCCCGCGGAACTGCGCCCACGACGTCTCTCCGACCGCGACGTCCGTCGGGCCGAGCGGCGTCGCCAGCACCGCGTCGTACACCTTCGCGTAGCGAAGCTTCCAGAACACGTTCGTCGTCGCGTCGTAGATGGCGCCGTTCATCGCCGACGACGCGAGCAGCGCCGGCGCGATGTAGCTCGCATACGAGACGCCGTGCACGCGGCCGACGTAGTGCCCGAGCCCGAAGCCAATCGATGCGAGATAGAAGAGCGGCTCGAACAGCCCGCTGAAGATGATGAGCCACGAGCGCCGGTAGACCATGAGGTTGCGCTCGAAGAGCAGGTGAGCGCGCGTGCCGGCGAAGGTCGTCATCGCACGAGCTTCCTCGCGTACGCGCGCTCGGCGATCCACAGTCCGACCGCGGAGAACGCAACGAGGTACGCGACGTGTACGAGCGCCATGCCCCAGGTCACCGTGCCGAGCGTCAGGTGCCGCGCGAGATCGACCCCGTGCCACAGCGGCGTCGCGTAGGCAACTTCGCGCAGGCCCTGCGGCAGCCGCGTCACGGGAAAGAACGTCCCCGAGAAAAGGAAGAGCGGCACGACGCCGAAGCGGAAGACGGCCGCGAGGTAGCTGTCCTTCGGCGCCCACGCCGCGTACGCGGAGAGCGGCGCACTGAACGCGATCCCGACGAGCACTGCGACCGGCCACGCCAGCGGCGCGTACGCGGAGTGCAGCGTGCCGAACGCGGCGAGCGCGATGAGATAGAGACCGGTCGACGTCGCAACGCGGGAGGCGAAGTACAGCTGGTGCCCGACCATCACGTCGCGTACGCGGAGCGGCGCGGCCAGCATCGCGTGGTAGACGCGCGTCCACTTGATCGCCGCCATCACCGGCCATGTGCTCTCGAAGGCGGCGATGTTCATCCCGGCCGCGACGAGCATCCCCGGCGCGACGTACGTGACGTACGAGACGCCGAGCGGGTGCGCACCATGGTTGACGAGCTTGCCGAGACCGATGCCGAGCGCGGCGAGATAGAGAACCGGGTTGAGGATGCTCGAGACGATGGAGGCCCGCCACAAGCGTCTATACGACGCGACCCAGTGCTCGTACGCGAGCAGCGCGCCGGCCATCAGTCCACCAGCGTGCGGCCCGTGAGCCGCAGGAAGACGTCTTCGAGCGTCGACCGCCGCACGAGCACGCTCTGCGGGTTCAACCGCTCGTGCGCGACCGGGACGAGCGCGTCGCCGTCGTCGGTGTAGAGCAGGACGCGATCCGGCAGCTCTTCGATGCGTGCGACGGCGCCGTCGAACACGCCGTCCACCGGCGGCGTCTCGCCGGCGAACCGAAGCTCGACCACCTCGCGCGTGGAGAGGCGCTGGATGAGCTCGAGCGGCGAGCCCTCCTCCGCGATCGTCCCCTGGTGCATGATCACGAGCCGGTCGCACAGCTGCTCCGCCTCGTCCATGTAGTGCGTCGTCAGCACGAGCGTGACGCCGCGCTGCTTCAGACGGAAGAGCCGGTCCCAGACGACGTGGCGCGCCTGCGGGTCGAGGCCGGTCGTCGGCTCGTCGAGCAGCAGCACGTCCGGGTCGTTGACGAGAGAGCGCGCGATCGTCAAACGGCGCTTCATGCCGCCGGAGAGCGGCTCCACCGGGTCGTCGGCGCGCTCGGAAAGCTGCACGAAGTCGAGCAGCTCGTCGGCACGGACGCGCAGCTCCTTGCGGGAGAGGCCGAAGTAGCGGCCGTAGATGACGAGGTTCTCGCGCACGGTGAGCTCGTTGTCGAGCGTGTCCAGCTGCGGGACGACACCGAGGCGAGAGCGAATCGCCGGCCCGTCCGTGGCCGGATCGCGGTCGAGCACGCGCAGCGTCCCCGCCGTCACGGGCGACACGCAGCCGATCATGCGCATCGTCGAGCTCTTCCCCGCGCCGTTCGGGCCGAGGAAGCCGAATGCCTCGCCCTTGCGGACGTCGAAGTCGATGCCGTCGACGGCGGTGAGGCCGCCGAACCGCTTCGTCAA
>DATAMX010000087.1:0-3270 GCA_036260475.1 Gaiellaceae bacterium
GCCGCACGCATCCTCGACGAGGTCGAACGTGCGGTCGTCGGCAAGCGCGACCCACTGGAGCTCATCCTGCTCGCCGTCCTCTGCGACGGCCACGTGCTGCTGGAGGACTATCCCGGCCTCGCCAAGACGCTCGCGGCGCGCTCGTTCGCGCGTGCGACCTCGCTCGGATTCTCCCGGATCCAGTTCACGCCCGACCTCATGCCCTCCGACGTCACCGGAGCGTCGATCTTCGACCAGCGCCGCGCGGAGTTCGAGTTCATGCCGGGCCCGATCTTCACCAACCTTCTTCTCGCCGACGAGATCAACCGCGCCCCACCGAAGACCCAGGCGGCACTGCTCGAGGCAATGCAGGAACGGCAGGTGACGACCGAGGGCGAGACGCGCCCGCTCGCGTCCCCGTTCGTCGTGCTGGCCACACAGAACCCGATCGAGTACGAGGGGACGTATCCCCTGCCCGAGGCGCAGCTCGACCGCTTCCTCATCCGTGCCGGGATCGGCTATCCGGCGCGCGACGACGAGATCGAGATGCTCGGCCGGCGGCTGGAGCGAGGCGAAGACGAGGTGGAGATCTCGCCCGTCGTCGACGCGCCGACGCTCGTGGCCATGCAGAAGGCGCTCGAGCAGGTGCACATCTCGGCCGCGATCGAGGGTTACATCGTCGACATCGTCTCGGCCACGCGCACATCGCGGCAGCTCGCGGTCGGCGCGAGCCCGCGCGGAAGCCTGGCGCTGCTGAAGCTGTCGCGCGCGAAGGCCGCGCTCTCGGGCCGTGATTTCGTCGTGCCCGAGGACGTGAAGGCGATTGCCGGCCCGGCGCTCGCGCACCGGTTGACGCTGCGACCGGAGCTGTGGGTGCAGCGCATCCGCGGCGAGGACGTCGTCGCCGAGGCGCTCGAGTCGGTGCCGACGCCGCCGGCCGAGGACGTCCGCACGCCATCGTGACCCAGCACGTCTCGCCGCGGCTGACGGCATATGTCGCGCTCGCGGCGGCAGGTCTTCTGGCGGGGCTCGTGCTCGGCCGAGTCGAGCTCGTCGCGCTCGCCACCCCGTTCGCGCTCGCGGCGGTCGTGGCACCTGCGGTTTCCCGTGCGCCGAGACTGCGCGTTGCGCTCGAGCTCGACCGCGACCGCGCGCTCGAATCCGAGACGGTCGAGGCAACCATCTCGCTCACGGCGGAGGACGCAGAGCGCGTCGTCGTCTACCTCGACCTCCCGCCCGAGCTCATGACCGCATCCGGCAATCCGCGCGCGCTCGCACTCGATGCCGGCGAGGAGCGGAGGGTCGAGGTGCCGCTCCGGTGCGAGCGCTGGGGCGCGCTCGTGCTCGGCCCGCCGATCCTGCGGGCATCCGACCGGCTCGGGTTCTACGCGTGGGAAGCGCGGCTCGGAGATCGGGCGGCGCTGCGCGTCTATCCCAGCGTCGAGACGCTGCACGCGCTCCTCGTCCCGCTCGAGACGCAGGTCTTCGTCGGGAACCAGGTCTCGCGGACGAAGGGCGACGGGATCGAGTTCGCCGACATCCGCGCCTGGGCGCCGGGCGATCGCACGCGCCGAATCAACTGGCGCGCGACGGCGCGCCGCGGCGAGCTGTGGGTGAACGAACAGAGCCCCGAGCGCAACACCGACGTCGTCCTCTTTCTCGACACGTTCACCGACGCGCAGGCGCGCGGACGCGGGACCCTCGACCTGAGCGTGCGCGCGGCGACGTCGCTCGCGCATCGCTACCTGCAGCGGAAGGACCGCGTCGGGCTCGTGAGCTTCGGCGGCTTCCTCTCGTGGCTCGAGCCCGAGTCCGGCACGCGGCAGCTGTACCGCATCGTCGACTCGCTGCTGCAGATGGACATCGTGCTGAGCTTCGCTGCGCGGAACGTCAGCGTCCTGCCGCCGCGCTCGCTTCCTCCGAAGGCGCTCGTGCTGGCGCTGACGCCGCTGCTCGATCCACGCACCGGGCCGGCGTTGCTCGATCTGCGCGCGCGTGGCTTCGACCTCGTCGTGGTCGAGGTGTCGCCGGTGCCGTTCGTCGAGCCGGGAGCCGGCGAGCTCGAGCAGCTGTCGTACCGGCTATGGCGGCTCTCGCGGGAGGCCCTGCGCGCGCGCTACCTGCAAGCCGGCGTCCCGGTCGTCGAGTGGATCGACGGCCTCCCGCTCAACGTCCCGCTCGAGGAGGTGTCGACATTCAGGCGCTACGCCAGGCCCGCGCGCGCGTAGTTCTCGCCGCACTCTCCGCATGCGCCTTCGGCGCGGTGCTCGCGTACGAGCTCGTGCACTCGAGCAAGGCGTTGCTCACGACCGGCCCTCTGGGCGGTGCGGGCGCGCTGCTGCTCGTTCTCTTGCTCTTGCGCGCGAGGGCGGAGCTCGTCCCGTGGCCGCCCGCATTGCTCGGCGTCGCGTACGCGGTCGAGCTCCCGATACGCGGGCCGCACGTGGACGACGCTGCACCGCTCGTCGCCGTCGGCCTCCTCTTGTGCGGCGAGCTCGCGGCGTGGTCGGTCGACGAGCGCCTTCCCGTCGCCGTCGAGTGGGCGGTGACGCGCGACAGGGCGGTCGCGCTCGGGGCGCTCGCGTTCGGCTCGCTCGCCGTCGCCGCGCTCGTCATCGCGCTCGCCGCCGCGCCGGCCGGCTACGGGCTCGCGTGGACCATCGTCGGCGCGGGGTCCGCCGTGGGGGTGGTGGGGCTCGCGGTGACGCTCGCCCGGCGGAGCTAAGGGGTGCGGTCGCGCTCGCGGCGCGCTTCGGTGTCGAGCGGATCCTCGGGCGAGCCGCCCGGGCCGGCCATCGCCGTGCCGTCCTCCTCGACGATGTCGTCCGGCCGCGCGAATCGGTAGTCCGGGCTCTGCTCGCCGCCGCGCGGGTCGCCTGTGCGGTCGAGCGCGTGCACGTCGCCCTGCTGCTTCGCCGCGCGGTGCTTCCCGCCCCGCTTCATCCAGCGGCCGAACATGCCTGCTCTCTGCCCCGGGCCGTGGCTACACTAACCGCCGGTTCGGGGCGCATTCGTCTAGTGGCCTAGGACACCGCCCTCTCACGGCGGCGGCACGGGTTCGAATCCCGTATGCGCCTTACAGGGGCGCATGGGTAGGGCGGTTTCGCTCAACCATGCGCCCCACATGTGCCAGTGACGCCGTGTTTGCTGCTCGTGCGGTGCTGCCCCCGGTGCCGCCCTCGTAAAAGCCCGGACCGTGCGAGAAGTCACACTTCCGCAGAGAGCGGCTCAACCATGCGGTTGGGCCGCTCTTTCTACCGGAATCTTCTACCGACGGGTGACCGCACATGG
>DATAMX010000115.1:0-2990 GCA_036260475.1 Gaiellaceae bacterium
CCCTTCGCCACCTCGTCGACGATCGCCTGCGCGACGACGTCGCGCGGGCCGAGCGAGTCGGTGAACTCCTCCTCGTCGGCGTTCAGGAGGACGGCGCCGTACGCGCGCGTCGTCTCCGGAATCGAGTAGCCCTGCATGTTCTCCGGCCACGCGCCGCCGTTCGGGTGGTACTGGAGCGCGTCGAGGTCGCGCGACTCGGCGCCGAGCTCGAGCGCGATCTTCGTCACCTCGCCGGTCGCGCCGGGATGGTTCGTCGAGAGCTCGCCGCGCTCCTCCGCCTCGCGATAGCAGCGCCCGCCGGCGGCGAGGACGACCGTTGCAGCCTGGATCGTGTCGTCCCCCACCCGCGCGGTCCACCCGGGCTCGAGCTCGTGCAGCGGCGCGTTGGGGAACGTGGTGATGCTCGAGCTCTCGACCGCGTCGCGCAGCGCCTTCGTGATCGCGTGCCCGGTGCGGTCGCCGACCTGGAGCAGCCGCTTGCGCGAGGCGCCGCCGCAGCGCGCGAGGCGGTAGCCGCCGTTCTCTCGTGTGAACTCGACCCCGAGCTCCTCGAGCCAGTGGATGGCCGAGGGCGCCTCCGAGGTGAGGATCTCGACGAGCTCCATGTTCGCCGTATCGTGCGAGCTCTTCCAGACGTCCTGCGCGTGCTGCTCGGGCGAGTCGTCCTCGCCGAAGGCGGCCTGGATGCCGCCCTGCGCCTTCGCCGAGTTGCACGACTGGAGCGAGCCCTTCGTCGCGATCGCGACCCGCGCCCCCGCCTTCTCGGCGGACACGGCTGCAGCGAGGCCCGAGGCCCCGCTCCCGATGACGAGCACGTCGAATCCGGCTGGAGAAGCCACGGCGGGCGTGATGGTACCCGTCTGGCGCTAATTGCACCAATAAGTAGTCCATATATCTGACCGGGCGAATCATGCCCGCAAGAACCATCTTGATTGTCAGATCTGACAACAGTACGGTGCCGCGCACCGACGTCCAACAAGGGAGAGCGCGATGTTCGAGAAGGTGACGGAGCAGCTCCTCGACCTCCGCGTCACGGGGCGGGGCACGCCTGCGGTCGGCAATGCGTTGCGGCTCTGCATCTTCGGCGTACTCGCGTTCCTCGCGCTCGTCCCCGTCGCGCGAGCCGACACGGGCACGACCACGACGCCGAGCCCGGCCGGCCAGAGCCCGACGGTCGCGAGTACGACCCCGCAGCAGCAGTATTGGGTCACCCCGGGAAGCGGGCCGGTGACCGTGCACTTCGACTACGTGAGCCGAAACGCGATCTGCGCCGACACGCTCGGCGTCTTCAAGGTCGACAGCGCGGATGGTGCGATCAACGGCACCCTTCCCGGCGATCCTGCGTGGCCTGCGCAGGTGCATCCGCAGGTGGTCTTCAGCAGCTCGTCAAGCCCCGGCGCCTCCATCGACATGACGTTCCAGGGCGGAGACATCCTCGCATTCGCGTTCGACGGGTGCAGCGGGCGCGTCTACTCCTACGTCGCGGCCAACCCCGCTGGGCAAGCGTTCGTCCTCACGTCCGAAGACGCGACAGGAGCGTGGACGTTGGCGTGGGAGGACGGTGGGGACTTCGACTACAACGACCTCGTTGTCTCCGTCACCGGCTTGCTCGGCGGAGCCGACCCGACTGCAGGCACGGGAAGCGGCGATGTCCCGGCGACCGATTTCGCATACGCGGGCGGGTGTAGCTCGACTTCGACCGCGGGCGCGCCCTCCGCCTGCGCACAGTCGGCGGAGTGCAAGGGTGCGAACACGCGGTGGGGTGTCGCCAACGGGCAGGCGACGTGGACGAACCTGTTCGGGATCGTCATGTGGAGGTACTACGCCATGGTGCGCGTGTGCATCGACATCAAGCACCATTCGATCCTCGCCTACGACAGCGAGACGAGCGAAGCCGCCGATGTGTTCAAGCCCGTGTGGAGTTACGACGACGGCCCGCGGTGGGATGTCGGTCCGGTCGGGATGAAGGTGCAGCAGTCGTGGGTTCGGGTGACCGACTCGTTCACCGGCTGCCCCATTCTCGGTGTCCCCATCGGATGCAATCACGAGGTCTTCTCCATCACGTTCAACGTCAACGGAGCCGGCTCCTACTCGACGACGGATCGGTTCAACTGATGCGCAAGTGGGTGCTCATCATCCTCGTGTCGCTGCTCGTCCTCGGAATCCTGACGGGCGTCTTCCTCGGGCACGGCCACGGTGGCGGTGCGGGCGGCACCGTGGGGGCCGGAAGAACCGGGTCCCACCTCGAGGAGACGCTTGGGCCGGGTCGCGCAGCTCAGGGGTAGCGCCATGTAGGCGGTATCGGTGGGTCACCAGATCGAGCGCAGGAGCTGCTCGATCTCGGCCGGCGTGGCGGGATGGGGGTTCGCGTGGTTGCCGCCACGCTGGGCCGCCGACGCGGCGAGCTCGGGAAGGGCCTGCTCGGGGACGCCGAGCTCGCGCAGACGCGTGGTTCCGCCGAGCGCGGTCAGCTCCTCGACGCGCGCGGCGCCGTCGCCGCCGACCGCCTCGCCGAACGCGCGCACCGCGGTCGGCGCGTAGCGTGAGTTGTAGCGGAGCACGGGCGGAAGGCAGATGCCGTTCAACGTCCCGTGCGGAAGCCCGTACGTTCCGCCGATCGCCTGCGCCATCGCGTGGGCGAGCGCGAGCATCGAGCCGGCGAGGGCCTCGCCGCCGTTGCAGGCGCCGCGCAGCAGCTCGGTGCGGAGGTCGCGGTCGAGCGGCGCGTCCACCACGCGCGGCAGGAACTCTGCGATGAGCTGCGCGCCTTCGAGCGCGGTCTCGTCCGACTCGGGATTGTGGCCGTGCGCGTACAGCGCCTCCGCGCAGTGCGCGAGAGCGTTCATGGACGTGCCGACCGTCTCCTCGCGCGGGAGGCCGACGGTGAGCCCGACGTCGTAGACGATGCCGGCGAGGTGCGCGCCGCTTCCGCCGCCGCGCATGCGCCGCTCCGGGTCGCGCACGCCGAAGAACGATGTCCACTCCGCGCC
>DATAMX010000124.1:0-4810 GCA_036260475.1 Gaiellaceae bacterium
AATGGCGATCATCGTCGACGAAAGCACCCGCCTCGTCGTCCAGGGGCTGACCGGCTCCGAGGGCTCGTTCCACGGGACGCGCAACAAGGCCTACGGCACGCAGGTCGTCGCCGGCGTCACGCCGGGCAAGGGCGGCCAGGACGTCGAGGGCATCCCGGTCTTCGACACGGTCGCCGAGGCGGTCGACAAGGCCGGCGCGAACACCGCGATGGTCTTCGTCCCGGCGCGCTTCGCCGGCGACGCGATCTACGAGGCGGTCGACGCCGGCATCGAGACGGTGATCTGCACGACCGAGCACATCCCGGCGCACGAGATGCTGCGCGTCTACACGTACATCCGCCCGAAGGGCGTCACGATGATCGGCCCGAACTGCCCGGGCGTGCTCTCGCCCGGCAAGGCGAACGTCGGGATCATCCCGGCGGAGATCTTCAGCGAGGGATCGATCGGGCTCGTCTCCCGCTCGGGGACGCTCACGTACCAGATCGGGCACGAGCTGACGCAGCTCGGCCTGGGGAACTCGACCATCGTGGGCATCGGCGGCGACCCGATCGTCGGCTCGTCGTTCATCGACGTCCTCGCCAAGTTCGAGGCCGATCCCGAGACGGAATACGTCGTCCTCGTCGGCGAGATCGGCGGCGACGAGGAGGAGAAGGCGGCGCAGTACATCAGCGAGCACATGACGAAGCCCGTGCTCGCGTACATCGCCGGGTTCTCGGCTCCGCCGGGGAAGGCGATGGGGCACGCGGGCGCGATCATCTCCGGCTCCTCGGGGACGGCGGCCGCGAAGAAGGAGGCGCTCGAGGCGAAGGGGATCGAGGTCGGCGCGACGCCGACCGAAGTCGCACAACTCGTCGCCGAGCGCATCAAATAGCTCGCTAGTCTGAGGCGATGGACGTCGTCAGCTTCGCGCGCGGTATCCCGGCGCCCGAGTGCCTCGCGGTGGACGAGCTCGCCGACTGCGCGAAGGCGGCGATCGAGCGCGATGGCAAGACCGTCCTCTCGTACGGCCCCGGCGGCGGCTACGGCCCGCTGCGCGAATGGATCGCCGAGCGCCACGGCGTCGAGCCGGGGCGGGTCGTCATCACGAGCGGGTCGCTCCAGGCGTTCGTCTTCCTCGCCGAGCAGCTCGTCCAACCCGGCGCCCGCGTCATCTTCGAGGCGCCGACGTACGACCGGCCGATCAAGATTCTGCGCCGCCTCGGCGCCGAGATGGTCGGCATCCCGATGGACGACGAGGGGCTGGTGCCCGACGCGCTCGAAGAGGCGCTCGCCTCCGGTCCGGAGCCCGCCTTCCTGTACACGATCGCGACGTTCCAGAACCCGAGCGGCCGCACCCTCTCCGAGGCCCGCCGCCGCCGGATCGTCGAGATCGCGCGCGAGCACGAGCTGCTCGTGATCGAGGACGACCCGTACGGGCTCGTGCGCTTCGAGGGCGCCGCGCTGCCGTCGCTGTTCGAGCTCGAGGGCGGCGGGCACGTCGTGTACGCCTCGTCGTTCTCGAAGACGATCGCACCCGGCGTCCGTGTGGGGTACTACGTCATGCCGGCGCCGCTCGCCGCGCAGATCGAGGCCCTCGCAGTCTCGACCTACATCTCGCCGCCGTTCATGACCCAGGCGACCGTGCACGAGTTCGTGCGCCGCGGCAACTTCGAGCCCAACGTCGAGCGCGTGAACGGGCTGCTGCGCGTGCGGCGGGACGCGATGCTCGAGGCGCTCGAGCGCCACGCGCCCGAGGGCGCCGTATGGACGCGGCCCGAGGGCGGGTACTTCATCTGGCTCGACCTGGACCGCGACGCCCCGAGCCTCGCCGCCGCGCAGGCCGCGGGCGTCACGTTCGTCGAAGGCAAGGACTTCTTCGCCGACGGCAGCGGCGCGCAGTCGATGAGGCTTGCGTTCAGCTACGTCTCGACGGACGAGATCGCCGAGGGCGTCGCCCGTCTCGCGCCGCTCCTCGCGGGCGCGGCCGCGCCGGTCGCCTAGCGCCCGCCTAGGCTCCGCGGCTCTTCGTCCTCCCGTGCGCGCGCAACCGCCTCGGCTCGGTTGTGCGCGCCCAGCTTCGCGTAGATGTTGTCGAGATGCTTGTGCACCGTTCCGTGCGCGATATAGAGGAGCGATGCGATCTCCCAGTTCTCCTTGCCCTGCGCGACGAGGGCGAGCACCTCGCGCTCGCGCGAGGTCAGTCCGTTCTTGGAGGCGGGGAGGCGCCGGGAGGCGTTGCGGGCGAGCTGGGCAAGGTGCGGTCGCAGCGTTTCCAGGAGACGTACGTCGCGGTCGGCGAAGTCGGGCTTGTGTCGGTCGAAGGCGAAATAGCCGAGGGGACGGCCCGTGCGGTCATGCAGCCAGACGCTGATCTGATAGTCGATGCGAAGCGGGCGGCCGACTTCCCAGTAGATGTCGAGCTTGCGGTGCTCCCGCAGCGGGAGGCGATCCGACCAACGCAACGTGGGGACGAACCCCGGCCCCGAGGGCGCATGCAGGTGCTGGTGACGTAGGCGACGCTGGGCCTCGCGGATCGTCGGCGTCACCGGCTCGAGCGGCGCGCCTGCGAGTCGGAGACGCTCGAGGCGGCGGTAGAACACACCGTCGGCGTCGTACTCGCCGTACGAAAGTACGTCGCAGACGACCAGACGCCGGAGCTGCTCGAGAATCGGCACCGGAAAGGGATCCGTGTCCTCGACTTCGCCGGCATCGTGGAGCACGCCGAGCATCCCGCGGTAATCCGATTCCGCCAGGGTCCCCATGCGCTCGAAGATACGCCGTACGGCGTATTTCGACAACGCCTCGGCTCATCGACCATGCAGTCGAATCGGCCAGGAGGGGTTTCCATGAAGACAGTCGCAATCCTCATGCTCGGCGCCGTGCTCGCAACTGCGCTGCCGGCGGCTGCGAGCCGCACACGCGCAGCTGACACGCTCCAGATTCCAGACGCGACCTTGAAGGGCGCGTTCGGCGGTATCGACTGCCCGCAAGGCTCGCCGAGCGACGCGCTCTGCTGGACGATCAACAACAAGGGCCCGGTCCGCGGGTTGGGCATGGTGAGCGAGAGCGGCGTCCTCGTCGTCCGCGGTCCGCACACGTCCTGCGAGCAGTGGCAGTCGGCGCCGACGTTGACGGTCGCCGGCAAAGGGACGATCACCCTCTCCGTGCAGACACCGGGATGCCTCAGCGATGTGAGCGGCGCCGCGCTGCAGGCCGAACAGCAATTCACCGTCACGGGCGGCACCGGGTCGTACGCGGGTGCGTCGGGGAGCGGGACGCTCCTCAGCGTCGGCGTTCCCTACACCCACGGCTCCGACATGATCACCGGGACGCTCGACGCACCGGCCACCACCTTCGATCTCACCCCTCCGACGTTCGCGGGCGCGTCCGCGAAGACCCTCCGCATGCCCAAGGGCAAGCGCTCGGCGCGCGTGAAGTACGTCGTCCGCGCAAGTGACGGGGTCGATGGGCCCGTGCCCGCCGCGTGCGATCCCGCCTCCGGGAGCGCCTTCACGATCGGGCGCACGCAGGTGACCTGCACCGCCACAGACTCCAGCGGCAATACCGCCACCGCGCGCTTCACCGTCACCGTCAGGCGGTAGGCCCGAGGTCATCCGCCGGCCTGTGGAGATGACGCTGTCGGCACGAGGCCCGAGATTCGGCCGCGTGGGCCGGTTGTTCGGGAATGTCCGCGGGCGGGAATCCCGGGAATGGGCGTGCTCGACATCGGTTTGGCGGTCGTCGTGGCTCTCGGTCTGATCCTCTTGGCCGGGGCGGTCGAGCGTGGGTACCTGACCCGCATCTGGAGGCGGTCGTCGAGGTTGGCGCAGGGCCGCAGATACGAGAACGAGGACTGAGCCGTCGGCTGCGCGACTGCTCGGGAACGATGCGTCCCGCAAGCCCGAGCGGTCACGGTGATGGAGAGGACGTGTGCTGTAGGGTCGCCAGACGTTCAACGAGCGAAGGAGGTTCAGTGGCTGTTGGGATTCGGATCAAGCTGGCCGGCGTCACGCAGGAGCAGTTCGACGCGGTGGACCAGCACGTCAAGGCTTCGGGTGGTACACCGCCGGGGCTTCTGTTTCACTCGTCCGGCCCCATTGACGAGGGCTGGGGTGTCATCGATTTCTGGGAGTCGCGCGGCGAGTTCGATGCGTTCTTCGGAAGTCGCGTTCAGGACGCCGTGAAAGCCGCGGGCGTGGAGATGCAGGGGCCACCCGATGTGAAGGAGTTCCCGGTTCACGAGACCTGGCAACCGTAGGAATCGAAGGCACGTCGCGCAGGTCGGTCACGGCCGGCCTCCGCGCCGGTGCCTCGGTCCACATCTCGACGAGTGGGGGCGGCCCTCAGGTGATCTTGTCGCCGAGGAGGGTTGAGGCGTAGTACCGGCGCAGCCATTGCTCGAACGTCACACGCGACACGGCGACAACCAGGCTGGCAACCGTCTTAGACGGCACCGCCCGAGTCTTACCGTCCCCTGAACGATGACGGTTATCCTTGTACGGTGGGCCACACGGCGACGTGCGACATCGAGGGGCCACATGCCCATGAAGACGCTCTTCGCTCCCACGGCCACGAGGACGATCACGAACACGGGAGTCATGGTCACTCGCATGGCCTCGTAGATCGATCGATCGTCGAATCCCGGGACGGGGTCAGGACGGTCTCGATAAGCCTTGCGGTCTTGACAGCCGCCGCCGCGGTCCAAACGGCGATCTTCGTCGCGACGGGAAGCGTGGCCCTCCTCGCCGACTTGATCCATAACTACGGCGACGGCCTCACAGCGATTCCGCTTGGCATCGCGTTCTACCTCCGCTCAGCGCGCGGGGAGCGT
>DATAMX010000131.1:0-2260 GCA_036260475.1 Gaiellaceae bacterium
ACATGGCGACGGCGCTGCCGCCGGGCGGCACCATCGTCGCCTGCGACGTCGACCCGGACACGACGGCAATCGCGCAACGCTACGCCGAGGAAGCCGGCGTGGCGGACCGGATCGACTATCGCGTCGGCAACGCGTTCGAGACGCTGGAGACGCTCGACGGGCCGTTCGACCTCGTCTTCATCGACGCGTGGAAGCCGGACTACGTCGACTACTACGAGGCCGTGCTCCCGAAGCTCGCGCCGGACGGCGTCATCCTCGCCGACAACACGCTCTCCGCCCTTGCCGGCAACGAGGGGATCGCAACCTTCAACGAGCACGTCCTGTACGACGACCGCGTCGAGTGCGTCCTCGTGCCGATCCGCGACGGCGTCACCCTGATACGACGCCGACCGTGAGCTCGTCGAGTGAGCCGATGATGACATCGGCGAGGGCGAGCGCCTCGTCGTCGGGCGGATAACTCGGATTCGGAATCGCCACGACACGCATGCCCGCGTTCTTCGCGGCGCGGATGCCGCCGTGCGAGTCCTCGACCGCCGCGCAGCGCTCGGGCGCGACGCCGAGGCGCCTTGCAGCCTCGAGGTAGACGTCCGGTCCGGGCTTGCCGTGGGCGACCTCCTCGGAGGAGACGGTGGCGGCGAACAGCGGCGCGAGGCCGGCGGCCTCCAGCACGGCGTCGATCAGCTCGCGGTTGGACGAGGAGGCGATGCCGAGCGGGAAGCGGTCGGCGAGCCGCCGGACGGCGTCGAGCGCCCCGGGGATGAGTGGCAGACGGTCGCGGTAGGCGGAGAGCAAGCGGCGCACGACCTCGGCGTTGATGGCGTCCGGCTCGTCCGGGACGCCCGCGTGCTCGTGCAGATAGCGCGACCACTCGGGCGAGCTCATGCCCATCATCGCGCGCTGGATCTCGGCGTCGTAGCGGCCGCCGCGCTCCCGCACGAACCGCTCGCGCACGTCGTCCCAGACCTCCTCCGACTGGATGAGCACGCCGTCGAGGTCGAAGACGACGGCGTCGATCACAGGCGGTGGTACGTGCTCTCCCGGTACATGAGCGCGCTTTTTGCGGGGCCGTGCTCGATCGCTACGACGTCGCCGATGAAGAACGTGTGGTCGCCGGCGTCGTGCTCGGCGCGCGTGCGCGCCTCCAGCCAGCCGACCGCGCCCTCGATGAGCGGGGCGATCGTTCCCTCGCGGGTGTCGACGCCGTCCCAATGGACGATCGGCGGACGGCCGGACGCGAAGCGCTGCGCGAGCTCGCCCTGGTCGCCGCCGAGGAGGCTGATCGACCATGCGCCTGCGCGGCGTAGGAGCTCGTAGCACGAAGCCTCCTTGCCGATCGAGACGCCGACGAGCGGCGGGTCGAGCGACAGCGAGACGAGCGACGACACGGTGACGCCCATGCGGTCGCCCTCGTAGTCGACCGTGAGCACGGACACGCCGTGCGGCCAGTGCCGCATGAGACCGCGCAGCTCGTCGGGGGCGACCATCACGTCGATCTTATGGAGAAGCGGCGGGGGTGGGATTCGAACCCACGAGCCCTTGTGGGGCTAACGATTTTCAAGACCGTCCCGTTCGACCGCTCCGGCACCCCGCCGAGCCGCCGCATTGTCGCAGGCGCCGGTTAACGGATGTGCTCGGGCGCGCCGTACTCCCGCAGCACGTCGGGGACGTCGCCCTGGAAGTTCTCGAGGATGGCGAGCACGGTGCGGTCGGTCGTCGCCGTCCCGTTGAGCGTGTGCACCGGCTCGAGGTTCTTGCCGGCGCGGTAGCGGATGCCCAGTCGCCGCGCCTGGAAGTCGGTCGTGTTCGACGTCGACGTCAGCTCGCGGTAGCGCTCCTGGCTCGGGAACCAGCCTTCGCAGTCGTACTTCTTCGCGGCGGGCGCGCCGAGGTCGCCGGCGGCGACGTTGACGACGCGGTAGGGGACGCCGAGCGCCTGCAGGATCTCCTCCTCGATCGCGAGCAGCCGCTCGTGCTCGTCGTCGGATGCGGCCGGCTCGCAGAACGCGAACAGCTCGACCTTGTTGAACTGGTGCAGGCGAAACATCCCGCGCGTGTCCTTGCCGGCCGCTCCGGCCTCGCGGCGGAAGTTCGTCGAGAAGGCGCTGTAGCGGAGCGGCAGCTCCTCGAGCACCTCGGTCATGTGCAGTCCCGCGAGCGCGACTTCGGACGTGCCGGTGAGGTACAGCCCGTCGCTCTCCACCGCATAGATGTTCGTCTTCTCGGTCGGGAAGAAGCCCGTCCCGTACATCGCTTCCTCGCG
>DATAMX010000146.1:0-13908 GCA_036260475.1 Gaiellaceae bacterium
GGCGGATCGCCGGTGATGCGCAGGACGTCGCGCGCACGACGGTTGCCCTGATGCTGCAGCTCGATGATCCGCGTCCGCCGGGCCGTCACGAGCCCGTACTCGGCTGCGACGAAGAAGGCGTTCAGCAGGATCAGCGCCGCAACGCCGACGAGCTCCAGGAAGACTCTCACGGCGCGGCGCTGGTACTCGGAGGTTTCTCGTCCACCAGCTAGGCCGCAGTATAGGTAACGGTCCGGGCGTCCCCTGCCCGGCGCGCACGCCCGAGAAGGACGAGCCGTTCGAGGTGCGACAGCGCTTCCGCAACGGCGAAACGGCGCTGGATGGGCGGCAGCGTGGCGCCGAAGAGATCGTGCGAGACCTCGTAGCCGCTGCGCGGCTCCGCGCCGAGCGCGGCCGCCGTCCGGTCGAGGCGCTGCTCGTGGTGGGCCGCGATCTCGCGCGCCCGGTCGGCCGGTTCGTGAATCGTCTCGCCGTGACCGCCGTAGGAGACGCGCGGGTCGAGCTCCGCAAGGAAGCGCAGCGTGTCGACGTAGTCGCCGAGCGGGTCGGGGCGACTCTCCGGGTAGAGGCCGATCGCCGGCGTGATCGGCGCAAGCAGCGTGTCCCCGGCGACGAGCACGCCGTCCCGGTAGAGCGAGAGGTGGCCGTCCGCATGCCCGGGCGTCGCGTGCACGCGCCAGCCGTCCACGTGGTCTCCCGGCTCGACGAGCGTCGGGTTCCAGGCGAAGCGGACGAAATCGGCGAACACGTGCCCGGACTCGATCAGCTCCTCCGCGACCGCCGGCGGAACGCCGTGGACGACGAACCATTCGGCGATCCGCTCCGGCCAGTCATCAGACCCCCACACGCGCTCGCACTGCGCGTAGTCGAGCCTGCCCTGGAAGACGGGTGCGCCCGTCGCGCGCACCGCCGCCTCCGCCCCGCCGACGTGGTCGGGATGCATGTGCGTGATGAAGATGCGGACGACCGGCCCGTCCACCCGGGCGAGGATCTCCTCCCACGAGGGCTCCAGCAGGCCGAGCCCCGTGTCGACGAGCGTCCAGCCGTCCGCGCCCCGGAGGAGGAAGCAGTGGACGTGGCGCGGGCCGCTCGGCAGGGGAAGGGTCACCCGGAGGATCCCCGGCTCGACCTCGACTGGCGTTGCGAACACGTGTTCGATAACCTTGGCCACGGGGATGCGAGTCGAGTATCGCGAAGAGCCCTGCCGCTCCGCGCTGAATCGAGTCCAGGGCATGCCGTTCGACTGGTCGCTCAACCCGTACATGGGCTGCGCGCACCGGTGCACGTTCTGTTACGTCCGTGCGTTCGAGCTGCGTGCCGACCGCCCTGCCGACGACCGGTACGGCGCCAGCATCCGCGTCAAGACGAACGTGGCCGAGGTGTTGCGCCGCGAGCTCGCGCGCTCGTCCTGGCAGCGCGACGGAGTGGCGATCGGCACCGCCACGGATCCGTATCAGCCGGCCGAGGGCCGGTATCGGCTGACGCGCGCGTGCCTCGAGGTGCTCGCCGCCGCGGCGAACCCGTTCGCGATCATCACGCGCGGGCCGATGATCCTCCGCGACCTGGACGTACTCGTCGAGGCCGCGCGTCGTGCGAGCGTCAGCGTGACGTTCTCGATCCCGACCGTCGACGTGGAGGTGTGGCGGCGCACCGAGCCCGGCACGGCTCCGCCGCACCAGCGGCTCCGTGCGCTGAAGGAGCTCGTCGACGCGGGGATAAAGACCGGCGTCGGCATGGCGCCGATCCTCCCCGGCCTGAGCGACAAGCCGGAGATGCTCGCCGACGTCGTCCGTGCCGCGCGCCAGGCCGGCGCCACGGGCGTGTGGGCGAAGCTGCTCTACCTCAAGCCCGGCACCCGCGAGCATTTCCTCGCCGCGCTCGAGCGCGACTGGCCCGAGCTGCTGCCCGAGTACGAGCGGTCGTACGGCAAGCGCGCGTACCTGCCGGCCGAGAAGACAAAGCCGGTGACCGAGCAGGTGCGCGAGCTCGCGCGCGCACACGGCGTGCGCGACCGGCGGCGCGTCCGCCTCGAGCCGCCGGACGATCCCGAGCAGCTCAGCCTCGCGGTCTGACTAGTAGACGCCGAAGAGCCAGAGCACGAAGAGCACGATGAACGTGAGCGCGATCGCCCCGAAGAAGAGCGCGAAGTTCATGCCGAGGATGAGCGCGAGCACGGCGCCGGGGTCACGCCCCGTGGCCAGCTTCCTGATGCGGAGGTTGACCCGCGAACGCGCACCGGGCGGCGGGCCGAGCCTTCGCACCGGCAGCCGGAAGACGGCCAGCGCCCGCTCGAGCTCGAGGTCGGCGGACGCGCCGGCGACGAGGATCTCCGTCGCCCGGAACTCGGCCAGTGCGTCGGCCGCCGCCTGAACGGGATCGACGTCACCGGCTGCGCTCGTCACCTCCACGAGCCCCTCGAGCGCGCGCTCGGCCTCGAGCCCGCGCACCTCCGCGCGCAGCCGCGCGTCCGCCTCCGCGTTCGAGAGCCAGTCGAGCGCGCCGACGACGGTCGGGGCGACGACGTGGACGCGCCACGGGCCTCCGGCGAGCGACTGCCGAATCGTCTCCGGCGACGCATCGCCGACGACGAGCAGCAGCGAGCTCACCGCGGGTTCGGACGGTCGATCTGCCAGTGCCGGACGACGCTGAGCGTCCACGCGTCGCCCTCGCGAAAGACGCCGAACCGGGAGACGACGCGCTGGCCGCCCTCGTAGTCTCCGTACAGCACGTCGACCGTGAACCGCCCGGCACGCACCGCTTCGATGATCTCCTCGCGGCCCTCGTCCTCGTCGCGGTACGCGATCTGCCAGAAGCCGATCTTCCCCGGCGGGATGTACAGGTCGCGGCTGAGCAGGCGGAATGCCTCGAGCGGCGCGCGCTCGTCGCTCGCCATGCGGCGGGCCGCGTAGACGTAGCCCCCGTGGAGGACGCCGATGCCCGGGCCGACGTTCCGGAGCGAGATCGCGATGTACAAGCTGCCGTTCACGATCTCCACACCGGCGCCGCCTCCCGGCACGCTGACCGTGACGCCGTCCATGAAGCCGGCCTCCAGGGCCCTGTCGTCGGGCGCGGACTGCATGATCAACGGCCGCAGACCCGCCAGCAGAGACGTCTCGGCGACGCGCGCGGCGCGGTTCGCCGACCGCACGGACGCGTACGTCGTCCCCGCGAGGACGAGCGTGCCGCCCGCAGTGGCGAGCGCGGAAATGGTCACCCAGTCGGCCACGAAGGCCCGAGTTGTACCTAGTCGTCGGAAGCCAGGCATACAATCGGCTTCCCGATGGCCGAGCCCGAGATCACCGTCCTCATCGTCGACGACCACGAAGTCGTGCGCGAGGGCCTGCGCCTGTCGCTCTCGCGCGCTCCCCGCGTGCGCGTCATCGGCGAGGCCTCGGACGGCGAAAGCGCCGTCGCGCTGGCCGAGCGCCGGCGGCCCAACGTCGTGATCATGGACGTGCGAATGCCGGGGATGGACGGCCTCGAGGCGACGAAGCTCCTCACCGCACAGGACCCCAACGTCGCCGTCCTCATCTTCACGGCGTACAGCGAGCGCAGCCTGCTCAGCCGCGGCCTCGACTCCGGAGCGAAGGGCTACATCCTCAAGGAGGCGCCGCACGAGACGCTCGTCCGCGCGATCGAGAAGGTCGCCGACGGCGAGGGCTACGTCGACCCGGCTCTCATGCCGGCGTTCCTCTCCGGCAAGGACAAGGAGGAGATGCTGACGACGCGGGAGCGCGAGATCCTCCAGCTCCTCGCCGACGGCATGTCGAACGCCGACGTCGCGACGAAGCTCTTCATCAGCCAGGAGACGGTGAAGAGTCACGTGCGCCACATCCTCGCCAAGCTCGAGGCGGACACGCGCACCCACGCGGTCGCGATCGCGCTGCGGGAAGCGATCATCGACTAGTGCCGGGCGGCGACGAGTCGTCGCATCACGGCCCGACGGAAGAGATCCTCGCCGCGGAGCAGGACGAGCGGCGGCGCATCGCGCTCTTCCTCCACGACGGGCCGGTGCAGTCGCTCGCCGGCGTCGCGCTCATGCTCGACGCGGCGGTGAACTTCCTCCAGCGCGGAGAGTCGGAGCAGGCGGCGGAGGTGCTCGACAAGGCCCTCGGCCGGACGCGGACGACGATCGGCGAGCTGCGCAACCTCTCCTTCAACCTCGAGCCGGTCATCCTCCGCGACCACGGGCTCGGCATGGCGCTGCAGGCGCTCGGCGACGACCGCGCAGCGTCGAACGCCATCGCGATGGAGGTCGACGCAGCGGCGGCCGAGGCGCTCAGCGAGCGCACGCAGGCGGCGCTGTACGCGATCGTGCGCGAGGCGCTCGAGGGCGCCATCCGGCGTGGACCGCCGACGGTCTTCTCCGTGCGCGTCCGGCCGACCGAGGACGAAGGCGGGCTCGAGATCGAGATCTCGGACGACGCCCCGGTCGAGCGTCGGCGCCGCTCGCTCGAGGTGCTGCGGGAGCGGGCGCGGACGCTCGGCGCCGCCATGCACGTCGACCGCGCCGACGCGGGCACGACGATGCGACTCGTCCTGCCGACGTATCCGCGCGGCGAGTAGGTCTTCCGCGATCGCGACGGCCATCCCCCTCGACGGGGTAGATCGGTTTGGACGTTCGGCTAGTTGTCCTCTTTGCCGGCCGGCTGGCACCCTGGGGCTGAAAATGGTGGGCCTGCGGATGGCCTGCCGACGTTGACGCATGGGAGGGGGAAGATGAGGAAGCTGGTGTTGGCGGCCGCGGTCGTCGCGGCGGTGTCGGTGTCGGCCTTCGTCGGGTCGGCCAGGGCCGACTACGGGACCGGCGCCGTCTATCAGATCGAGCTGTCCGCGAACGCTCCCGGTGCTCAGGGTGGGGGCGTGTGGCTGTGGATCACCCTGAACGACAAGGGCGGCGGCGACTATGCGGGCTCCGACTGCGGTCACGGCGGAGCGGGGACTGCCTCCGACAAGGGCGACATCACGTCCTGGAGCGACGTGGGCGGCACGCTGACGATCACCGGCGTCGTCCTGAACGGTCTGGGCGGCTTCCCGACGACGATCACCGTTCCGGATGCATACGGGCACTACCGGGGAGCGATCGGCAGCTACCTCACGTTGCCCGGGTTCATTCCGCCGTTCATCGGCTTTTCGCAGCTGCAGGTCGCCCCGTAGGGAGACCGCTACGAGAGATCCAGGGGCCGCGCCGGGCGCGGCCCCTGGGCCATCCACGTGGCTGCGCCTAGACCAGCACGATCGTGAACGGGACGCCGATCTGGAACTGCCAGGGGCCGGGCGCGCCGCCACCGTTGGATCCGCCCATCGCGACGTGGAACGAGCCGTCCGACGATCGGCTCACCGAGCCCGAGTACGGCACACCCGAGGCGGCCGACGAGACGAGTGCTGCAGCGGCCGGATTCCCGACGAACTGGATGTCGATGCCCGGGCTGCTGTTCGACTTCCTGATCAGCACCTTTCCGCCCGTACAGCTCCACCGAGAGACGAAGGCATCCGGAACGTCCGCGAAGTTCGACGACAGCGTGGAAAGGTCGATCTTGCTGCCCACGACGGCGATCCCGCGGATCGCGCCGCTCGCGCACCGCGGCTGAGGGTTGATCTTCGAGCCGAGCGCGAACGCGGTCCCCCCGAGCGCGAAGAAGAGAGCGAGGAGCGAGATGAGCAGTGCTGGTGACGGTCTTGGCAACCTGTGCATGTGATCCTCCGGTCCCGGGTGAGTGGCCTGACGCCACGTACGGCTCGGAACATACGCCGTCAGGAGGACCGCGGGGCTCTCGTTCCTTCCGCCTTGCTTAGGATGCACGCCGATGGAGGACACGGCTGATCGTCAGTCGTACTTGCTCTTCGTCTGGAAGACCTCCGGCTACGAGCTCCGCGAGGAGCCCGGCGACGCGCCGGAGGTCGGCGCAGAGGTCGAGCAGGACGGGCAGCGCCTGCGCGTGACGAAGGTCGCGCCCTCGCCCCTCCCGGGCGACCGGCGCGCGTGCGCGTACCTCGCGCAGGCCTAGCGGGCGGCGTCTTCCGCAGCCGCGAGGCCGAGGACGAGCGCCTGCGCGAGACCGCTCGAGTAGCCGCCCGTCGCGAGCCCGCCGGCGTCGACCCCCGCCGCCCAGACGCCGTCGAGCCCGACGACGCGGGCGCACTCGTCCACGAGCAGCCCGCCGATCGTGTGCGTGACGCCGGCCGACACGTGCACTGCGAGCTTCCCGTCGTTCCGCACCACGACCGTCCCGCCGGCCTCCCGCGCGGCCTCGATGCGCTCGTTCGTGCGCTCGACGACGTACCAGGCGCTCGGCCCGATGAGCTGCGCGAGGTCGTTCTCGTGCCACGCCACCTTCGGGGGCGTGATGTCTCGGCCCTCGTCGGTGAGGACGCGGGCCTCGCTTCCGTACAGCTGTGCGAGCCGCACGAAGTCCTCTTCGCGAACGCGCGCCGGGCGCGCAGGCATCGCGCGCCCGTAGAACTCCTCCATGCCGGCGGTCACCGACGCGCCGCGGGCGAGCGCCCAGTCGAGCGCGTCGCCCACGCTCCACGGATTCGCGCGCAGGAGCAGGCCGCGCTCCTCGGCGAGGCGGCGGCCGAAGCCGCCCGTCGCGAGGAGGACCGGCGCCTCGGCATCCGGCTCGAGCGGCGTCTGCAGCCGAACGTCCGTGCGCGCGGCGAGCAGCTCGGCGAGCGCACGCGGATCGAAGCGCTTGCCCGTCGTCCGCGGGTTCTCGGTGTCCTGCCATACCGGCTCGGCGCCGAGCGACACGAGCCACGCGAGCGCGTCGTCGAGACGCTCCCACACGAGCCGCTGGAGCGCCTCGTCGCCGGCCGGGCACTCGGCCCGGAAGTCCTCCCACCGGAGATGGCGCCAGACGACGCCGCTCGAGAGGAGCATCGACCCGCCGACACGCGTCCCCTTCTCGATCACCACGGGCTCGAGCCCCAGCTCGCGGGCACGAGCGGCGGCGACGAGGCCGGCCATGCCGGCTCCCGCGATGAGCATCAGGGCTCTCCGGTGTCAGACACCGGACATCGGTGTCTGACACCGGGATCGCTCAATGCAGCGAGAACGTCGGCTTGTGCTCGACGTATTCGATGCGCACGTTCTCCGGCCCGCGCAGGAAGACGGCGTACGTGTTCGGCCCGTCGACGACGTCGTCGATCTCCACCCCGAGATCGTTCGCCTCCGCGATGTGCTCCTCCGCCGAGTCGACGAGCACAGCGATGTGGTTCAGGAGCGGCCGCTCCGGACTGCCGGGCTCGCCGGGATGGAACTCCACCCAGGCGCCTCCGACCTCGACCCGCGGCGCGCCGGACGGGCCCGGAGACGCGGCCTCGAACCCGAGCGAGACGTACTCGGCCACCGCAGCCTCGGGATGGGCGGAGTAGAGCGCGACGTGGTCGAGGTCGTACTCGACGTCGGTCGTCGCCTCGACGACGCCGATGCGGACGCCTTCGGCGAGGTCGAACCACCGCTCGCCGCCGTCGAGCCGGGACACGCGCAGCGCGACGTGCTTCAGCGCGCCGCGCTCGCGCGGCCCCTCCGCTGCGAACAGCGTCAGCTTCCCGCGGCGGGCGTCCGAGCCGATGAGCGTGAACGCATCGGTGCGGTCGATGACGTGCATGCCGAGCTCCGTCGTCGCGAAATCGGCGATCGGATCGCGGTCGGCCACCCAGTACGCGACGTGGTCGAGCTTCGTCGGGTTCACCCCGGGAGCGTAGACAAGGCGTCGCTTGCGATGCCGACCATAAGAGGCGCGCCGGCTCGACCGGCGCGCCGCTCTCATTTGCGCCGGTCTACGGCGCGCTGAAGCTGCTGCTTGTTCATCCGCGAGCGGCCGCTGATGTTCATCCGCTTCGCCTCGTTGTAGAGCTGCTCCTTCGTCCGCCCGCGCGGCCCGCTCGTGCCCGAGCGCTTCCCGCCGCGGCGGCCCGACGACATGTCGGTGCGCGAGAGCCTCGAGGACTGCTCGGCCTCGCCCGTGCGCGCGCGCTCCTTGTTGACGGTGCGGGCCGCGATCTCCTTCGCCCGCTTCGTCGAGGCGCCGCGCTTCCGCTCGCTCTCCTTGACGTGCTCGTACTGTCGTTCGCGCTTGTTGGACCATGCCTGCTGAGGCATACGCATCTCCTCCTTTGCAGGAGAAACGAGCCGCGGCAGGTCCGGGTTACTCGATGGGCTCGTTGTGGACGTCGTTCTCGACCGCGTACTTCTCGGTGAGCTCGTTCACGACGCCCATGCCCTTGCTGTATGCGTAATTGATCTCGACGAACGCGTTCCACTTGTCGGGGAGCGCATCCTCCGGGAAGATCGCCTCGACCGGGCACTCCGGTTCGCATGCCCCGCAGTCGATGCACTCCTCGGGATCGATGACGAGGATCCGGTCCGCCTCGTGGATGCAGTCCACCGGGCAGACGTCCACGCAGGATCGGTCTTTGATGTCGATGCAGGGCTCGGCGATGATGTAGGTCACTGCGGCAACTTTAGAGGACGCGCCCGCGCGGACAGCCGGAGAACCGGCTAACCCGGCAGCAGCTCGGCGACGATCTCTCCGACCCGCTCGACGAAAGCCGACTTGGCGAGCACCTGGTCGAAGCCCGCGGCATGCGCGGCGCGCAGGCCTGAGGTGTCCGTGTGGTTCGTGTAGCCGAGGATCGGGACGTCCGGATACGTGTCCGCGACCTCCCCAGGATCGATCCGCGCGATGTCGCAGATGACGAGATCCGGATCCTCCGTGTGATCGACGGTGATCAGACGATGCCCGGGCAGCAGCGCCTCGAGCTTTCCACGGAAGAACAGGTCGACCCCACAGAGCAGGATCGTGGCCACATGCCAAGGTTAGGGGGAATGGCGGACGCCTACAACACCGGGCTCGAGCACATCCGTGCCGGGAGGTACTTCGACGCCCACGAGGAGCTCGAGCTCGTGTGGCGCTCCGCGCCCGCCGAGGAGCGCGACTTCTACCAGGGCCTCGTCCACGTCGCGGTCGCCTGGTACCAGGCCGGGCGGGGCAAGCGGGTGGCGACCGAGCGGCAGCTGGAGAAGGCGATCAGGCGCCTGGAGGCGTACGAGCCGGCCCACCGCGGGGTCGACGTGGCCGCGCTCCGGGCGCAGCTGAAGGAGCTGCGGGAGACGCTCGACCTAGGGGGACGTGATCCCGAGGGCATCTAGCGCCCGGTTCACCGCCACGTGCAGCCACCAGTCCCGGTGGAAGAAGAGCAGGAGGCCGAGGGCCACGAGGGTGATCCCGCTCGCCACCTGGATGGCCGTGTAGCGGTTGCGGACCCAGCGAAACGCCGACATCGCGCGGCCGAAGGCGAGACCGGCGGTGAGGAACGCGGCGCCGAGACCGAAGGCATACGCGGCGAGGAGCACGGCACCGCGCAGCACTGCGCCGGTGTCGCTCGCGAGCACGAGCACCGCTGCGAGCACGGTGCCGATGCACGGCGCCGCGCACACGGCGAACGCGCCGCCGAGGAGCGCGCGCGAGCCGCGCTTGCGCGCGCCGACGAGCAGCCCCGGGGCGATCACGCGCTCCGGCACGGGCAGCAGCCCGACGAAGGCGAGCCCGAGCACGACGAGGACGAATCCGGCGACGTCCGCCTGCGCGCTCGGCGTCACGACGTTCGAGATCGCAGCGGCGCCTGCGCCGACCACGACGAAGACGAGCGTGAAGCCGAGGATGAACGGGATGCTCGCGACCACCACGCGGCGCGCCGCGCCGGCTCGACCGAGCTCGTCCGGGTCGACGCCCGAGACGGCGGACAGGTAGCCCGGCACGAGCGGGAGCACGCAAGGCGTGACGACGGACGCATACCCGGCGACGAACGCGACGACGAGCCTGAGGCCCATCAGTCGAGGCGCGCGAGCAGCTCGTCGAGCCGGCGCTCGGTCTCGGGGTCGCTCTCCCCGTCGGGCTCGGGTACGTCGGGCTCGCGCGTCCGGCTCCAGCGCCAGACGCCGACCGCGAGCAGAAGCGCGCCTCCGAGGACGCCGCCGAGCGGGAGCCACCACGCGAGGAGGTCGAAGCCCTTGTGCGGAGGCGCCGCGAGGATCCCCTGCCCGAAGTTGCCGACGAGCTCGTCCTCGATCCGCTTCGCGGACCAGCATTGCGCGACGCGCTTCGCGATCTGCGCCTTGATCTGCTGCGCGGCGGGCGCTTCCGACATGTCGAGCGTCGTGTGGCAGGTCGGGCACATGATCTGGCCCTCGAGGAACGAGACCGACGTCTTCGGGTGCGCGCAGGCCGCCGCGGGGCCGGCGAGCGCGAGCGCCGCGGCCGTCACGGCGAGGATCTTCGCGATCACCGGTGCAGCGCCGCCCGGATGCCGCTCTCGAACGCGCTCGCCTGGTTCGTGATCGTGCCGACGATGTGCGTCCCCACGAGGCGGCCCCGGCGGTCGACGAAGTACGTCTCGGGCACGCCCGTCAACCCGTAGCGGTCGCCGATCATGCCCGAGCCGTCCTGCACCGTCGGGTAGGTGATGCCGTGGTGGGTGAGGAACGTGCGCGCGTCGCTCGCCACGTCGTGGTAGTCGACGCCGACGAACACGACTCCCTGTGAGCGGTACCGCTGCCACGCCTGCTCGAGCATCTTCGCCTCGCCCTTGCACGGCACGCACCACGAGGCCCAGAAGTTGATGACGACCGGCTTCCCTCGGAGCGACGCGAGAGCGAGCTTTCCCGTCCCGTCGACGCGGCGCAGCGCGAAGTTCGGCGCGGGCCCGCCGATCTTCGGCGGGTGCGTCTGATGCGTGAGCCGCCACACGAGCAGCCCGAGCAGCCCGGCGACGGCAGCGAGTGCCAATCCTTGACCGGTGAGCTTCAGCGTCCGCGTCACGACGCCACGATGAAGACGGGGGTTCCGACGGTCACGTGGTCGAAGAGCCATTCCGCATCCGGCACGAGCATGCGGATGCACCCGTGCGACTCCGAGTAGCCGATCGACGCGGGCTCGTCGGTGCCGTGGATGCCGACGCCGGGCGCGTCGATTCCCATCCAGCGCGTGCCGAGCGGGTTGTTCGGTCCCGGCGGCACCGGCTTCAGCCCCTTCGCCCATGCGTCCTGCGTCGGCGGGTACCACGTGGGGTCCTTCCACTTCACGACGACGTGGAAGCTGCCGAGCGGCGTCGGGTACACCGCTTGACCCGTCGCGACGTGGAACCGGCGCACGTACCGGTCGCCGCGATAGAGCGTCAAGACGTTCGAGCTGCGACGGATGACGATGACCGGCCCGATGCTCGCGGCCTGCGGCGCGATCGTCTTCGCGGGAACGCGGATCGGGTCCCGTGTGCCCTGCGCGAGCGCGTCGGCGAGAAGGGCGACCGTCGCCCCCCGCTCGATGCGCAGTCCGGTCTGCGACGGGATCACTCTCGGCCGGGAGTTCTTCAGCAGCAGACGTGCCGAGCTCGCATCGCGGTCGAACCGGCGCGAGACCTGCGCGACGTAGGCCGCGACGCGCGCGCGGCTGAACACCGCGCGGAACCCCAGCGACGTGCCCGGCACGACCGTGAGTGCCTCCGCCACCGCCGTGTCGGCCCAGATCTTCACGCCGAGCGCGGCCGGCGACACGATGACCTTCGTCCGCCCCACCTTCAGGACGACCGGCCGCGAGTACCACTGGAGGAGGGCGGCGGTCGCGGCGTCCGAGGTCAGCCCGCCGATGTCGACGCCGCCGACCACGACGCCGTCGGGAACCGTGGGCGGCGCCGGGGGCGTGTCGCCGAGCGCCGGCGCGGCGAGCGCGCACGTGAGCGCCAGACAGACGAGAAGAGCGAGGCGACCCACAGCCCGAAAAGGGTAGCCCCGGCGCCTCAGGTGCGGCGGATGACGACGACTGCGAGATCGTCCGCGAGCTCCCCGCCGGCGAAGGCTCGCGCATCCTGCGCGACGGCGTCCGCGAGCACCGCCGGCGCCAGCTCCCGGTGGCCGCTCAGCAGGGCGTCGAGCCGCTCGACCCCGTACAGCTCCTGGCGCCGGCGCGCCTCGATGACGCCGTCGGTGTACACGACGATGCTCGCGCCCCTCGGCACCGCCCGGCGGAGCTCGTCGTAGCGCTGCCCGGGCTCGATCCCGAGTGCGAGCCCTCGCGACTCGAGCCCGCGGACGCGTCCATCCGGCAGGAGGACGCGCGGCGCCGGATGGCCGGCGCTCGCACACGCGACCTCGCCGCGCTCGCCGTCGATGGCCAGATAGACCATCGTGATGAACTTGCCGGTCGCGATCTCGTCGACGATGACGTCGTTTGCGGCCGCGAGGAAGTCGGCAGGCTCCGGGTGCTCGCGCGCGAGCGAGCGGAACACGAACTTCGCCATCGCCATGTCGGCGGTGGCCTCCACGCCGTGCCCGGTCACGTCCCCGAGCACCACGGCGAGACGTCCGTCGTCGAGCGTGACGAAGTCGTAGATGTCGCCGCCGACGTCGACGCGGGCGGAAGACTCGTACAGCTCGCCGACCTCGAGCCCGGCGGTCGCCGGCCGCGAGCGTGGGAGGAGCGAGCGCTGCATCGTGTCCGCGAACTCCTTCTGCTGCTGGTAGAGGCGCGCGTTGTCGATCGCGAGCGCGGCCTGGCCGGCGATGGCGAGCGCCGCGTCCACGGTGGCCGCGCTGATCGGGCTGCCGGGCCGGAAGGAGAAGATGCCGAGCGAGGCGATCACCTCCGCCGGCGTGGCGACCGGGACCATCGCCGCGGTCCAGCCCTTCTCGAGGAACGGGTCGAGCAGGTCGTTTGCTCCGCGCCGGCGCAGGCGGACGGGTGCAACCTCGCGGAACAGCCGCTGGACCGCTGTCGCGCCGAACGGCTGCGGCCGGAAGAGAACGGGACGCACCGCAGCGGCGAGATTCGGGTCCTTCACGTGGAGAGCTCGGGGCTCGAGCATCTCGCGACGGGCGTCGGGCATGCGGATGACGGCGGCGTCGACGTCGAGGACTTCGACGACCGTCCGCGCGAGCGCCTCGAGCGTCGCCTCGAGCGACAGGCTCTGCGCGAACGAGCGCGAGATCTCGTACAGCGCGCCGAGACGCCGCGCTGCTTCGCGCTCCGAGGCCAGCGCGGCCTCGCGCTGCGTGGAGAGCTCCGCCGTCCGTTCGTGCAGCTGCGCGTTCTGGACGGCGACGGCGAGCTGCGACGCGAGAGCCGAGAGCAGCGCGGACTCGCTCTCGCTCACTGCCCGGCCTCGATCCGGATAGACGGCGAGCAGCCCGATGACGTCGTCCCGGACGAGCAGCGGAACGCCGAGGGCCGCGTCGATGCCGGCCTCGCGCGCGGCGTCGCGCGCGTCACCGAGACGGAAGTCGACGTCGGTGTCCGACACCTCGACGAGCGGGTGCCTGCGCCGACCGGGACCGATGCCGAGCTCGAGCAGCCGCTCGGCGACCCGCGTGTGCGGACCGGTGAGCCCGTACCCGGCCGCCGGTGTGAGGCGGTCGCCCGTCGCGCGGAGGTAGACCGCCACCCGCTCGACGTCGAGCAGCTCCGCGATGCGCGCGACTGCCGTCTCGAGCGTGTGCGTCAGCGAGAGCTCGGCCGTCGCCTGGCCGACGACGGTGAGTAGCGCGCGCGATTGCTCCAGCTCGAGCTCCAGCTCGCGCGCGCGAACGCCCGAGCGAAGGACGTGCGCGGCGCGGACGCCGAAGATCGTGAGCCGGCCGAGCTGGTCGGCGCCGGGCTCGGCGCCCGGGGGGAAGAGCAGCTGGAGAAATCCGACGGGCGGCTCGCCGAGCGCGAGCGTCGTCGAGATACCGCAGCCGTTCGGCAGCCGGTCGGAGGCGATGGCACGGATGGATCCGCCGTCCTCGAGCGCAGAGGCGGCGAGCAGCGCCGCATCGCCGAGGCCGGTCTCCGGATCGAGACCGTGGGAGCCGACGAGCTCGAGCGCGTCGCGCTCGCCCCGCTGCCAGAGCAGCGCGGCTGGAGCGCCGAC
>DATAMX010000170.1:0-30163 GCA_036260475.1 Gaiellaceae bacterium
CAGTTGCGCGCACCCGACCGTCAGGATTGCGCCCCCCATCGTCTTTGGCCCCAGTCGCGGGTAGCGGAAGAAGATCCACAGTGCGAGCAGGGCGGCACCGGTGCCGTAGCCGCAGGCGATGCTTTGTGCGGTCACGGCGACCATGTGGTCTCGTCTTCGCCGACGCGCCGTTCCGCGCAGGTGGGGCACAGGATGCTGACGGCAGACTCGCCGTCCTGGTGTGGCGAGATGTAGGCCCGCCATCCCCGCTGGACGCGTGCGGTGGCCGCCTCGCACCGGTCACACATCAGGATGCACGCGAGCGCAAGCATTACACGAACCTTGACGCGGGCAGACAGGGCCGACGCGGTTCAGCCGTCTAGTTGCTCCAACCCGATTGGCGGTCACTCGAACGAGGCACATCGGTGGGCCTGACCACCCCTTGACCGCCGGAAAGCGCCCAGCTCTATAGCACCGCCGATGACCTGCAATGGAAAACGTCGCCTGGCCTAGGTACGCGGCCTCGCGTGCTCGTATCGGGCAACGTATTCCTGCACCAGCAGGTCGGCGTCGAGGTCAAGAAAGGCGGCGTAGGTGCGTAGGAAGGCTCGACGGTAGCTGCCGGGCGGAAGCTGCTCGAACTCTTCCCGTTCGAGTGCGTGCAAGTAGTACGCACGCAGCCTGGTCTGGTTCGCAGCGTCGTCGATCTCGAGACCACGAAGCACGCGGGCTTCCGCAAGCGAAGCTCCTATCTCGATCACCGCGCCCTCATATCCAGAGTTTTCGCCGTGGTAACCCGCAGCCCTCGTGTAGCCGCTCGTGCCCACCGCTGAGAGAAGGGTGAAGCGCTGTGTGAACCATCGCCGGGGTGATAGATGAAGATGCCCGAATTCGGCGTCGTCCCCGTCGGCCTGAGGGCGAGCTCTCGCGCTCGCCGAGCAGCGCCGAGCAGGGCGCGTCGAGCTAGGCGGGGTTCGTCGCGACGGGTCCTGGTGGGAGCGGCTCGTTGGCCTCGTCGCTCGAGGCCGGTTTTTCGGCGGGGTTCACGCCGCACCATTGGAACAGCGCGGACGCGTCGGCCGATACCTCCGCGCGCGGGGCGGAGGCTTTCTCGCCGATCCGGTCGGCGAGGATCTTTGCTCCAGCGATAAAGGTCATGGCCGCAGAGTTCGAGGCGTTCAAGGCCGCCTCCATCTCGCACCATGGATCTTGATTGGCCGCCTGTCTAGCATCTATCGTGTTCCGACCTATGCTGCGCGCTCGGACTCTTCAGCTTCGTGTGGCCATCCGCCGTCGCGGCCGCGCCATCCAGCAGCGGGCCCCGGCGGAAGTCTCATCCCAGCTGCCCGACGACCTTCTGGAGGAGGCGCAGAATGCCGTTCTGGCACGGATCAGCGAGTTTGGGCAAGGAGCAGCGCTCATTCGGCGCAGTCGCGAATAGCTCATGCAGTTCGTTCGGGCGTCGGTAACGCCGGGCCGCACACTCGAGTCATGCTCGCTCGCGGCGCCAATCCGGCCCCGAGGCGTGGACTGAAATCCTCCGGTCGGAGAGGCGAAGCCAGCCGGAAGGACAGCGCAGCATCGGCCGGCCCGAGAGCACGGTGGGACCGGAGCCTGGGTTGAAGGCGCTCTAACGAGCGGGTCCGGTATCGGCGCCATTTGCCGCCCGCTGACCGACGGGCCCCGAAGCGTGGTGGAGGCCGGATCTGGGGTTCGAGCCTTCACCACGCTTCACCGTGCCGCCTGATCGACGCGGGCCACGCGGGATTTCGAATCGATATATCTCTACTTGTCGTCCACAGGCAGTCGTGGGAAATACCGAAAAGCTGTGGATCACCACAAGAAGTTGTGGATAGCAGGTTGACTCCAAATCGATTCTGTGTGGTAGTCCCTCTCGAGGCAGCGGTCGACGAAAGAGAGGGAAAGATGCGCCAGCAAGTCGTCGCGACGACATCCGTTTCGGGCGACGTGCGCTGCACCGAGTGCGGGGAACTCGCATCGGGTCTTGCCACTGGTTGGAGGGCCTACCTGGCCGGCGGCTTCGACGACGACCCTGTCGAGGTCATCGTTTTCTGCCCAGCGTGCGTGGTCCGCGAGCTTGGAACTGCCGCCTAGCTCAGAGCAAGCCAGGCAACGAACTTTCTCGCCGCAGGTGTCGGCCGTCTCCTCGACCCGCGTACGGTTTTCCGCGAGCGAACCTTAGGTCGCCGGTTAAGCGACGAAGGTGAGTTACCGTGCTCGGCGCCAGCAAATCAGGCGGTCCGCGCTAGAGCTCTCAGCCAATCGCGCGGTACAGATCCACCCTTTCGATGGTCGCCTGGATGCCGGTCCGGAACGAGAGTGGGCGACACGGACCCTTTGCCGTTAGTCCCTGGGTCGCGTGCCGCCCGGTCTCAATGATCGGCAGCCGGCACGCGGCCCCTTAGCCACCCCGCGTCTCCTCGAGCTCGTGGATCGACCCGCCCTGCGGGCCGAATCCCGTGGCCGCTGTTCGCCGTTGGCTCAGCATGGTCATCAACCTCATCCACCACTGGCCGAAGCCGGGCCGGGGCTACGTCGTCGCCCTTCGACTCCGCGGGCTGCCGTCTCCGCACGCCGCGCTGGCCCAACGGATCGGCGCTCCCCATCCGAGATGAACGCGATCGCGACGCTGGAGGGCTGGGCGCTGGCGTTCTTGCTCGGTGCCGTGCTCGTCGCCGTTGCTGCCGGGGTCGCCTTCGGCCTGGGGGCTCGAATCCGCCGCGGCGAGCTCGCGGAGCTCGTCACGGCGACCACGATCAGCGTCGTGGGGATCGCCGAGCTGACAGCTGTGCTGCGCTGACCGAACCTTCACGGCGTTCATCGAGCTGAACAGTACGGACGTACATCGCAATCCGGTCTTTCGTATGTCCGGGCGACACGCATCGGCCGGCAGGATCCATCGCGATGACCGCAGCGGGCAGCTGGGGATCGGGTGCCGAGCTTCGGGGGGACGAGGGAGAGGGCCTTCTACGGGGTGCCGAGCTCACCTGGGCGCGGCACCCGATTCCCTGATCCTGGCGAGGCTAGGAGGCGCGGTCGCCGGTGCCGAAGAAGGCGCTGAACGATCCCGCCACGGCGGTGACCACGAAGATCGCCCATGCCTCGAGGACGACGTCGAGGACCTTCCCGTCGGCTGTGAGCGGATTCTTCGCCGACGACGAGACGGTCAGCACCTGCACGCTGACGAACCACACCGCGTCGCCGAAGCCGTGGATGTCGCTGCCCTTGATCCCGCTCTCCCAGTGCCACATGAGCACGCTCGAGACCGCGCAGACGACGACGCTCAGCCCGATCGCGATGAGGATGCGCGCGACCAGGCGCCGGTGGCGCTCCTCCCAGCGGAAGAGGCGGCCGATCTCCTCTCTGATCATCGCGTCAGTCTGACGCGAGCGCCGCCAGCACGTCGTCGGCGTGCGTCGCCGGCGTGACCTTCTCGAAGACCTTCTTCACCTTGCCGCTCTCGTCGATGACGAAGGTCGACCGACTGACGCCCATGTACTTCTTGCCCATGAACTTCTTCTCGCCCCAGACGCCGTACCGGTCGGCGACCTCGTGCTCGGTGTCGGCGAGAAGGGCGAAAGGGAGCTCGTACTTCTGCCGGAACTTGACGTGCGAGCGCTCGTTGTCCGGCGAGACCCCGAGCACGACTGCGCCCGCCCGCTCGAAATCGCCGTACGCGTCGCGGATCCCGCACGCCTGCGTCGTACATCCGGGCGTGTCGTCCTTTGGATAGAAGTAGAGAACGACCGGCTTGCCGCGCAGCTCCGAGAGCTTCACCGTCTCCCCGGCGTCGCTCGTGAGCTCGAAGTCTGGAGCTGGCTCGCCCTCGCGTACCACGGGTAAAAGGCTACCCGCGCCATCGGTGTCGTCCACGTGAGTGAGGTCGGTGACCGCGAGACGCTCACGCTGTCCGGCCAACGGCGGCGCATCGAGGAGCGGTGTGCCCGCGAGGGCCACGAGTTCGTCGACGTGCTCCCGGGCGTGTCGACGCTCGACTGAGCGGCTTGCAAGGTGAACTCTAGGCGAGCTGAGGAGCCGTCTGAAGGAGCTCGCTTCGCCCGGTGCCCTGGACGACGATGTCGACGGTGCTCCGGATGGTCTTCATCCACTCCGCGTCAGAGGACTGCGCTTCGCCCTCCCGCTCGAAGGTGGCGAGATCGGGATAGTCGACTTCGGCAATGAGCTCGTTTGCGGGTCCGGCAGCGGCGACCCAGAACCTCGCCTCGGCCCATTTGCGCTCGCGGGCGATCGCGTTGAGTTGCTCCGCGGCCTTGAGGTATTCGGCGAAGTGCCCATAGCGCACTTGAACAATGAAACGAGCGCGAACCATCGTTCCTCCTTGGCAGCAGACGTTTCGGCGATTAGCTCACCTCGACGCGGAGAAGTCAACGCACGCCCGCTCACAACCGCGCCTCTTCGCACTGTCCAAGTAATGCTCGCCGATCACGAGCAGCAGTCGGCGCCATGGTGACCTCCGTTAGAACGAGCTGACGCCGCACCCCGGCGTCGTCGACTGCGCGCCAGGCTGTGCGCCGGTCGCGTGGGACTGTGCCCCCCGGCGCACAGTGTGAAGCGCAGGGCTTGACTTTCGTCAGGGAGGGGCGAGAATCGGGGCGAGATCCTTCAGGCGGGAGTTCGTTTGGTTCGTTTCCGGCGGGTTGGCTTTCTTACGGCGACGGTAGTTGTCGCTCTTCTGGTGTCCGCGCTCGCTCAAGCGTCGACCGCACCGGCGAAGCATCGCTTTACCGTCACGGTGGTGGTTGTCGGCCCAGGCACAGTGAGAAGCTCGCCGCTTGGCATTGCATGCCCGCACAAGTGTCGCTTCGGGTTCCTATCGGGGGTGCGAGTCGCGCTGACGCCGCATGAAACCGCTACCTCCGTCTTCGACCACTGGGCGGGGGCTTGCTCGGGGGACGGAAGCTGCGCCGTTCGCGCCACGCAGTCGCGAACCGTGATCGCCGTTTTCCACATCGCGTCATCGGGATCATCGACGACGTCTCCACCGCCGCCGACCATTACGATCTCGCCGCCGGCCGCGACGCCCGGTCACTACGCCGGAACCACCAACCACGGCAACCACGTGACCTTCGACGTGAGCGCCGACGGGCGAACGCTTACCAACGTTTCCTTTGACGCAGTCGACGAAGGCTGCACGTACGACTATTACCTGGATGCTCCGCTGCAGCTGACATATTCGATCTCGATCAACTCAGACGGCACCTTCAGCTCGGACTTCACCTGGTCCGGAACTGTCAGCGGGAACCCAGCTACTGACACTGGCACCTTCCAAGGTCGCTTCAGTGGCGGAAGCGTGGCCGGAACGATCACTCGAAACACCGACCTCTACAACGAGAGCGGCGGCACACACGTCCAGTGCTCGGGGAACGAGACCTGGTCGGCGTTCGCAACTCCCTAACTGGAGGGCGCAACTAGCTACTTCAAATAGTTGCGGGCGACCGGCTTGCCGCGCAGCTCCGAGAGCTTCACCGTCTCCCCGGCGTCGCTCGTGAGCTCGAAGTCTGGAGCTTCCTGTCCCTCTGCGATCATCGGCGTTGATGCTAACGGCGCACCACACGGTCGCATTCCTCGTCCTCGCCGTGACCTGGGGGGCAGCACTCGCGGCCGGCCTCGCCTACCTCCGGCGGCGGGAGCCGAGGTCGATCGTCACCCACTTGCTCGCACTTGCTCAGTCGATCCTCGTCGCGCAGGTGGCGCTCGGCCTCCTGCTGCTCTCCGAGCACAAGCGCGCGCCGGCGCGGCTCCACTACCTGTACGGCACGCTCTCGCTCCTCGCCGTGCTCGCCCCATGGATGTACGCGCCGGCGGAGCGCCGGGCCCGGCTCGGCTGGTTCGCCGGCGCTACCCTGGTCGCAGGAGCGCTGGCTGTGCGGGCGTACATGACCGGAACATGAGGTCGTTCTTCTCTCGGATGAACCCGACGTTGCGCGGGTTCCTGATCATCATCGCGATCGTCGGCGCGATCGTCGTCCTCCAGCTCGAGGCCACGCTCGCCGCGCTGCTCATCCTCGCCCGCGTCGCGTTCCTGCTCGCGATCGCCTTCTTCATCTACCTCATGTGGCGCGAGCGGCGCTCGGAGATCGCCGCCTGGTCGATGCGGGCGCAGATCGTCTTCTACGGCGCCGCGGTGCTCGCCATCGCCGACCTCGGCGCCGACTGGTACGGGAGCGCGCACGGGCTGCAGATCCTCGCCTTCATCGCCGTCCTCGTCCTCAGCGGGCTCGCCATGTGGCGAACCTGGCGCGATCAGCACACGTACAGCTAGGCCTCGGCGCGCACCGACGCGCCGTCGAGTGCGTTCAGCGCCTCCCGCACGGGCACGTGGCGGCCGACGAAGATCGGCGTGTCGCGCTCGGTGTAGCGGGACGCCTCGCTCTCGCGCAGCGTCAGCATCAGGTGCATGAAGTCGGCCGGCTCGTCGCACTCGAACGCGGTCATGAACTCCTGGTCGTCGATCCCGAACGAGTACGTGGTGTGGTTGTGAATCGACTCGAACTCGTGCCCGACGCGCATGTGCTCGTCCATGGCGCGCTGCCGGTCGTCGAGCGAAAGCGCGTACCACGGCCGCAGCTTCACGAACGGATAGACGACGAGGTACGGCGATCCCTTCGGCACGACCTTGCGCGGCTTCCTCGCGCTCGTGTACGACGACGCCTTCGTCGTCGCGAGATACGAGTACGGGGTCTCCACCCAGGCGGCGAGCGGTGTCCCGTTCAGTGCAGCGCCGAGCTCGAGCAGATCCTCGTACCTGGGCGTGATCTTCCAGAAGAAGAAGTCCACCTCGGGGCGGACGCCGGTGGTGGTGTAGCACCGGAGGGCGTCGAAGCGCTCGCTGAGCTCGTCCACCGCGTCTGCGAACGCCTCCTTGCCAGCCTGGCGCTCGTCGATCGGCAACCGGCGCCACGCCGGATCGACGCGGTAGAAGGTGTATGCGACGTACTGGCCCTCCACGCGAGAAATGCTACCCAGGAGCGACCACGCGCCGGACGAGGACGGGCGTGCCGGGATTGACCGGCGCGACGAGCGAGAGTCGGAGCCGGTACACGGCCTGAGCCGGCGGAACGCGAAGCGGCAGCGTCGTCGGACGGCCGCCGGTCGCGCGTCCGCGCTTCGAGACGATCAGGTGGCCGGCTCCGCGATACAGCTGGGCGACGAACGTGCAGTCGATGTCGCACGTGAGCGTCAGCACCGTCCCCTTCTGCGTGACTGTCGGCCTGGGTGTGAGCTCGAGGCCGGGACAGCTCGCGATCACGCCGCGCAGCGACTGCGCGATCGCGAAGCGTACGGCGGCGAGGCTCGCCTTCGGCGTGTCGTCGGGGTAATAGACGCCCGACTGCCACCCCGGAAGAGCCTTCTCGTCGATCGCGTGGAAGAGGAACAGCCCGCGCACCGTGGGCTCGCAGAACGCGATCTGCACCGCCTGCCGGTAGTACGCCGCCTGGGTCGCTTCGTCGACCGGCTCCGTCACCGCCGGCTCCGTGCCGGTGTAGAGCGCCTGCTTCGAAGGCGGTATCTGCGACTCGACGCCGAACTCGTCGAAGTAGATCGCGAGAGCCGACCCGGGCTGTGCGGTCCCGTCGAACGCCTGGCCCAGGAGCGTCACGAGCTTCGGGTAATCGGCGAGCGCGATCGTCGTCGTGTTCGGGTGCACGCCGAGGACGGGAGCGATGCTCGAGTGATCCTCGTACGGGTGCAGCGAGAGCGCGTCCATGATCGGCTCGGTCCGTCCGCTCGCGCGATAGTCGGCGCCGAGATCGGTGATGAACGCGGTCGGGGAGTGGGTCGGACGGATCCCGTCCGGGTCGTCGCTGCCGCGCGGCGCGAGCGCTCCGCCGATCACCTCGACCTTCGGTGCGACCGCTTTGACGGCGTCGTACGTGCGCGCGAGCAGCGTCTCGTACGAGGCCGCGGCGGCGTCACCGCCGCTCGCGTCGAACTGCGGCAGCCAGTAGCGGTTCAGGTTGGGCTCGTTGCCGACGATCAGGTGCAGGACGCCGCTCACCCGGGCGACGGATGCGGCATAGCCGGCGAACGCGATCTGATCGGCGTCGGTCAGCGGCGTCGTCCTGCTGCCGTAGTTCAGGACGGAGACGAAGACCTCGATCCCGTCCTTCTTCGCGGCGGTGACGACGTTCTCGAGCACGGTCGTGTCCGTCTTCGAGACGGCGAGCTCGCCGGGTATCCAGACCTGGGAGATGCGCACCGCCCGGAAGCCCGCCGCGGCGATGAGATCCATCTGCTTCTGCGCGACCGCGGGGTCCTGCGAGCGCACCGCGTCCTCGGTCGCGCCCAGCGTCATGCTCGGGCCGCCCGCGCGTGCGGCCGGTGCGAGCCCCAGCGCGAGGAGCGCGGCTACCGTTGCCAGACTGTGTCGGAGCGCGTTCAAGATCAGCTCAAAGCATTGCCTACGAGACCGGGTGTCTACCTCTTCCGGGATGCCGACGGAGACATTCTTTACGTCGGCAAGGCGAAATCCTTGCGTCCGCGCGTCCGCTCGTACTTCCAGCGGACGACCGACGGACGCGCGCAGATTCGCTTGCTCCCGGAGCGGGTGGCGGACATCGAGGTGATCGTCACCGGCAGCGAGGTCGAGGCGCTCCACCTCGAGCAGAACCTCGTCAAGCGACACCGGCCGCCGTTCAACGTCCGGCTGCGCGACGACAAGTCGTTCCCGTACATCGCTGTGACGATCGAGGACGAGTACCCCCGTGTGATGTTCACGCGCGAGCGTCATCGGCCGGGCGTCTGGTACTTCGGGCCGTACGCGAACGCGAAGAAGGTGCGCGAGACCCTCGACGTTCTCAATCGGGTGTTCCCGTACCGTCCGTGCGAAGGACCGAAGCCGGGCCGCCACTCGGGCATTCCCTGCCTCGACTTCCACATCGAGCGCTGCCTCGCCCCGTGCGTCGGGTACATCTCGCAGGAGGACTACCGCGGAATCATCGACGGCGTGATCGAGTTTCTCTCCGGCAACACGAAGCCGATCCAGCGCGAGCTGGAGGAGAAGATGCACGCGGCCGCGCGCGAGGAGCGCTTCGAGGACGCGGCCCGCTACCGCAACCGGCTGTACGCGGTCCAGCATCTCGTCGAGCGGCAGGCGGTCGAGCGGCATTCGGGCGGCACCGCTGACATCATCGGGTTCGCGGCCGAGGACGACCGCGCGGTCGTGCAGATCTTCCCGCTCCGGGGCGGCAAGATGATCGACCGGCACTCGTTCCATCTCGAGAATGTCGGCGGCCAGGACGTCACGACGATCCTCGAGTCGTTCGGGCTCGAGTACTACGGCAGCGCACCGAGCGTGCCGCCGCAGATCGTGGTGCCGCGTGACGCGGGCGACCTGTCGGCGCTCGCCGAGCTCCTGTCCGAGCGCCGCGGCTCACGGGTGGAGGTGCGCACCGCCGAACGCGGTGAGAAGCGTCGTCTGCAGGAGCTCGCGGACGAGAACGCCGGCCACGCGCTCGTCAGCGAGCAGGCACAGTCCGAGCAGCGGCGCGCCCGGCGCGTCGAGGCGCTGGAGGAGCTGCGCGAGGCGCTCAACCTCGAGTCGCTGCCGATCCGCATCGAGTGCTTCGACATCTCGCATGCGATGGGGCAGGACCCGGTCGGGTCGATGGTCGTCTTCCAGGACGCGATGCCGCGCAAGAGCGACTACCGCAAGTTCGGGATCAAGACGGCCGGCGACGAGCCGGACGACTTCGCCGCCATGGCCGAGGTGATCTCGCGCAGGTTCGCGCGCGTCGCCGATCCGATCGGGGAGCCCGCGTGGACGACCGTGCCGAACCTCGTGGTCGTCGACGGCGGCAAGGGCCAGCTCACGGCAGCTCTCGAGGCCATGCAGGCGTACGACCTGCCGCGCGTCGCCGTCATCGCGCTCGCGAAGCGCATCGAGGAGGTCTTCGTCCCCGGCCGGCCGGACGCGATCGTGCTCTCGCGGCACAACCCCGGCCTGCAGCTCCTACAGCGCCTCCGCGACGAGGCGCACCGCTTCGCGCTCGGCTTCCACCGGCAGAGGCGCGAGTCGCGCGGGTTCGCGTCGCTCTTCGACGAGCTCGAGGGCGTCGGGCCGGCGCGCCGCAGGGCGCTCCTCCAGCACTTCGGCTCGGTGGAGCGAATGGTCGCCGCCACCCAGGAGGAGCTCGAGGGCGTTCCGGGCGTCCCGGCGAAGACGGCGCGCCGGATCTACGCCCAGCTGCACAAGGCGGGGCGGGCGTGATGACTTCTTACAGCCGCTTGATCGATCCCTAACGGAGCGCCTCTAGCCTCCGCGGCATGGCGCTGCTGCATCGGATCGAGGACGACCTCCGCGACCACGCGTGGTACGAGCAGCTCTTCGTCGGCACGATCGCCGACGTCGAGGCGTACGTCGGTCGCTGGGCGGCGTTCGAGGCCGCGGTCGAGTCGCTCGAGCCGGCCGCCGAGGGCCGCTTCACGCGCCCGGTACAGAATTCTTAGGCAGCGCACAGGGCTTTGCGCTTCGATGGGGCGGCAGTGAAGACGCTGGCCGCCTTGTTCACCGCCGCCGCCGGGCTCGTCCTGGCGGGCGGCGCGCAGGCCGGGATCTTCCACGACTCCGCCTCGAGCGCGAACTGGGCCGGGTACGCGGTGAGCGGCTCCACGTTCACCGACGTCAAGGGCACGTGGGTGCAGCCGGCCGCCGACTGCTCGGCAGCCGGGACATCGAGCTACGCGGCCTTCTGGGTCGGCCTCGGCGGGCTCTCCGGCGGCAACGGCGGGCTGGAGCAGGTCGGCACGGAGTCGGACTGCCGCAACGACCGCGCGGTATACGCCGCCTGGTACGAGCTGCTACCCGACGGCTCGGTCAGCGTCCCGATGACGATCTCGGCCGGCGACACCATCTCCGCCGAGGTGAGCGTCGACGGCGGCGTCGCCACACTCACGCTCGCCGACGTCACCACCGGCCAGACCTTCACGACGCAGGCGACACCGTCCCTCCTCGACGTCTCCTCGGCTGAGTGGATCGCCGAGGCGCCTTCGGCGTGCTTCAGCGCGAACCGCTGCGCACAGCTCATGCTGGCGAACTTCGGCACGGTCGAGTTCTCCGGCTCGTCGACGACTGCGAACGGCCACGTCGGGACGATCTCGGACGGGAGCTGGAGCGCGACGGCGATCGACCTCGGCGGTGGCGCGGGCGCGGCGACTCCGGCCGCGCTGTCGGCCGACGGCTCGGATTTTACCGTCGCCTTCGTGCCCACACAGGTCGCGCAGCCGCAGGTGCGGACCAGGGCCAAGGCGACGGCGAGACCGAAGCCGAAGGGGAAGGCGAAGCCCCGGCCGCACCGCGTGACGACGTAGCGATCTAGTCGGACTGCAGGAACGGGTAGCGGTAGTCCGTCGGCGGCACGAAGGTCTCCTTGATCGTGCGCGGCGAGACCCAGCGGATGAGGTTCCACATGGATCCCGCCTTGTCGTTCGTGCCCGAGGATCGCGCGCCGCCGAACGGCTGCTGGCCGACGACCGCCCCGGTGGGCTTGTCGTTGACGTAGAAGTTGCCGGCCGCGTACCGCAGCCGGTCCCTGGCCATGTCGACCGCGGCGCGGTCGCGCGAGAAGACCGCGCCCGTGAGGCCGTAGGGGGCGCCGCCGTCGATGAGGTCGAGCGTGTCCTCGTAACGCTTCTCGTCGTAGACGAACGCGGTCACGACCGGGCCGAAGAGCTCCTCGCGCATCGTGCGGAAGTTCGGGTCGCTGGTCTCGATCACGGTCGGCTCGACGAACCACCCTTCTGAGTCGTCGTATCCGCCTCCGACGAGAACCGAGGCCTTTCCGTTCGACGCGCCGGCCTCGTCGATCGCCTGTTTCTGCGTCGCGAACGAGTTCTTGTCGATGACCGCACCCATGAAGTTCGAGAAGTCGCCCACGTCGCCCATGCGCAGCGTGCGCACTTCGTCGACGAGGCGTTCGCGTAGCTCGGGCCAGAGGTTGGACGGCGCGAACACGCGTGAGGCGGCGGAGCATTTCTGACCCTGGTACTCGAACGAGCCGCGGACGATCGCCGTCGCCAGCGACTCGACGTCGGCGGACGGGTGCGCGACGATGAAGTCCTTGCCGCCGGTCTCGCCGACGATGCGCGGGTAGTTGCGGTACGAGCCTCCGGCGAGGTTCTCGCCGACGGTCTTCCACATGCCGTTGAAGACGCTCGTCGATCCGGTGAAGTGGACGCCGGCGAGGTCGCGGCTCGCGAGCGCGGGATCGCCGACCTCCGCGCCGTTGCCGTACACGAGATTGATGACGCCGGGCGGCAGGCCCGCCTCCTCGTACAGCTTCATCAGCCACCAGGCGGAGTACGCGGCGGTCGACGCGGGCTTCCAGACGACCGTGTTCCCCATCAACGCCACGGATGTCGGCAGGTTCGCGCCGATGGCGGTGAAGTTGAACGGCGTCACCGCGAAGACGAAGCCCTCGAGCGGACGGTACTCCAGCCGGTTCCAGACGCCCGGCGAGGATACGGGCTGCTCCTCGTAGATGCGCGTCATGAAGCTGACGTTGAAGCGCCAGAAGTCGATGACCTCGCAGGCGGAGTCGATCTCGGCCTGATGCGCGGTCTTCGACTGACCGAGCATCGTCGCCGCGTTGAGCGTCGGACGCCATGGGCCGGCGAGGAGCTCGGCGGCGCGGAGGAAGATCGCGGCGCGGTCCTCCCACGGCGTGCGCGACCAGTCGTTCCACGCCTCGGCGGCCGCGGCGACGGCGCGCTCGACCTCCGCGGCTCCGCCCTTGTGCACCGTCGCGAGGACGTGCGAGCGCTTGTGCGGCTCCACCGCCTCGAACGTGCTTCCGGTGCGCACCTCCTCGCCGCCGATGACGAGCGGGATGTCGAGCTGCTGCGTCTCCATCTCCTGGAGCCGGAGGCGCAGCGCCTCACGCTCCGGGCTGCCCGGGGCGTAATCGCGGACCGGCTCGTTGTACGGCTCGGGCGCTCGGAAGATCGCGTGTGTGCTCATGGGACGATTCTAGGATTGCAGGAGTGCCCGTGGATCAGGTGGCGTACGAGGCGGAGGGCTGGGGCGTCGGGGAGCTCGTCGTCGCCGAGGGCCGCGTCGTCTGGCACGAGCTGCCCAAGGTCGCCGTCCGCGCGCGTGCGAACGGGCACCATCCGCTGGTGGAGCTGCTTCAGGCGTACTTCGCGGGCGAGGACGTCCCGCTCGACGAGGTTCCCGTCGACCTCGAGTACGAAAGCTCGTTCTTCGCCCGCTGCGCGGAGGCGCTCCGAGCGATTCCGCGCGGCGAGGTCGTCACCTATGGGGAGCTGGCCGCGCTCGCGGGAGCACCCGGCGCGGCGCGTGCGGCGGGAAGCTTCTGCGCGCGCAACCGCCTCGGCCTGTTCGTCCCGTGTCATCGCGTCGTCGCCGCAGGCGACCTCGGCTCGTACGGGTCGTATGGCATCGAGTACAAGCGCCGGCTGCTGGAGCTCGAAGGTGCTCTCTGAGGACCTGCGCAACGAGCTCGCCGCGATCGCGCCCGAGTCGGACTGCGACCGCCTCGCCGAGCTTTCGGGGCTCTTCCACGTCGCGGGCAGCGTCCATCTCCGGGGCCGCGGCGAGGTCGCGGTCCACCTCGACCTCGCCGGCTCGGCGATTGCGCGGCGTGCGTTCGCTCTCCTGCGGGCGTTCGCCGTCGACTCGGAGATCCGCACGTATCAGCGCCCGGCGTTCGACCGCTCGACGCGGTACCAGCTGCACGTTGAGGGGACGCACCATGCATACGAGACGCTCCACCGCGCGGGCGTTCTCGACGCCGCGCACCGGCCGCTCGATCATCCGCCGGCACGCGTCGTCGCCCGGCGCTGCTGTCGCCGGGCGTACCTCCGCGGCGCGCTCCTCGGCGCAGGCTCGCTCAGCGGCCCGCGCGACCCGCACCTGGAGATCCGCACGGCGGAGATCGAGGGGGCGGACTTTCTCGCCGGCGTCGCGGCCCGTGAGGGGGCGGAGCTGCACGTGCTCCAGCGACCGCGGCACGCGATCGCCTATGCGAAGGGCACCGAGGCGATCGCGGACGTGCTCGTCGCCGCGGGGTCGACCGACGTCGTGCTCGTGCTCGAGGAGCGATCCGTCGTATCCGCGACGAAGGCGGATGCGAACCGTCTCGCGAACGCAGACCACGCAAACCTCGTGCGCACCGGACGCGCGGCGCATGCGCAGCTCCAAGCCGTGCGCAAGCTGGACGTCGACGCGCTCCCGGACGATCTGCGCGAGCTGGCGGTGCTCCGGATCCGCCATCCTACGGCGTCGATCGCCGACCTTGCTCGCAGGTGCCGGCCGCCGGTGACGAAGGCCTCGGCCTACCGGCGCCTCCGGCGGCTGCAAGAGCTTGCGGGGTGATCCTTCGTCGTCACGCGCTGCCGGAATCGAGGTCGTTCGGGCCGCTGTACGACTTAGAAATGGCCTAGCGCGTTTCGCACATAAGTCGTCATACTCGGCAACGGCGGGTCCGCGCTCGTCGGGTGATGGATTCAGACCCCGTCCGTCACCACGGTCTCGGGTGTGGCTTGTAGGGCCGGGAGGGTCGTCCTCGGAGCTTCCCGGTCCTACCCGCCTTCACGGCACCCTCAATGGCTTGACCCAAACCGGAGCGCTGCGCCCATCTAGTCACGGGTGGAGGCGGGAAGGACCGGCATTAGGACGGCTGCCCGGCGGAGCCGGGCAGCCTCTACGCGGCGTCGCAAGCGACGCCGCAGCCTTCCCGCCTTCGCGCCGCAGTCTTGGCGCTATAAGCCGTTCAACTCGGCTTTCTACTGCGTTGCCGCGCAACCTCGCTGGCTAGACTCGGATCAGAGACCAAGACAGACGAAAGGGCAGCGGAACCCATGGCGAAGATCAGAGTCGGGATCAACGGATTCGGCAGGATCGGGCGGAATTTCCTCCGGGCGCAGCTCCAGCGCGGCGGGGATTTCGAGATCGTGGCCGCCAACGATCTCGGTGATACGAAGACCATGGCGCACCTGCTCAAGCACGACTCGGTGCTCGGCGCGCTCGGCGTTCCGGTAGAGGCGGGCGACGGCTTCATCCGCGTCGGCGGCAGCGAGATCAAGTTCAGCACGGAGAGGGATCCCGCCCAGCTTCCGTGGGGCGACCTGGGGATCGACGTCGCCATCGAGTCCACCGGCCTCTTCACGAAGCGCGACGCGGCGGCGAAGCATCTCGAGGCCGGAGCGAAGAAGGTCGTCATCTCGGCGCCCGCGACCGATCCCGACTTCACCGTCGTCCTCGGCGTCAACGACCGCGAGTACGACCCCGAGCAGCACCACATCATCTCCAACGCGTCGTGCACGACGAACTGCGTGGCGCCGCTTGCGAAGATCCTGCACGAGGCGTACACGGTCGAGCGCGGCTTCATGACGACGATCCACGCGTACACGAACGACCAGAACGTGCTCGACCTCCCACACAAGGATCTGCGCCGCGCCCGCGCGGCCGCGATCAACCTCATTCCGACCTCGACGGGCGCCGCGAAGGCGATCGGCCTCGTCCTGCCGGACCTGAAGGGCAAGGTCGACGGCATGTCGATGCGCGCCCCGGTCCCGACCGGATCGATCGTCGACCTTGTCGTGCAGGTCGCGCACGAGACGACCGCCGACGACGTGAACGCGCTCTTCCACTCGAAGGCGGACACAGGCGACCTCGAGGGCATCCTCCAGTACTCGGACGAGCCGCTCGTCTCGACGGACATCGTGCACTCCTCGTACTCGTCGATCTTCGACAGCGACCTGACGATGGTGAGCGGCAACCTCGTCAAGGTGTTCGGCTGGTACGACAACGAGTGGGGCTACAGCTGCCGACTCGTCGATCTGGTCGCGAAGATCGCGCAGACGATGCCGGCCGCCGTCGCCGCGTAGATGCGCATACCGCGATCCGTGCGGGAGGCCGACGTCGCCGGCAAGGCCGTCCTGGTCCGGGCGGACCTGAACGTCCCGCTCGAGGGCGGCGCCGTCGCCGACGACACGCGCATTCGCGCGTCGCTCCCCACCCTCCGGCTGCTACTCGAACGTGACGCGGCGGAGATCCACGTGTGCTCGCACCTCGGCCGGCCGAAGGGCGTCGACGAGGCGTTCCGCATGGCCCCGGTCGAGAGGCGGCTGCGCGAGCTCCTGCCGGACGAGCGCATCCGCGTGCTCGAGAACACGCGCTTCAACCCGGGGGAGACGAAGAACGACGACGGCTTCGCCCGCGAGCTCGCGGACGGCTGCGACCTCTACGTCGACGATGCGTTCGGGTCGGCGCACCGCGCCCACTCCTCCACCGAGGCGGTCGCCCACGTGCTCCCGGCGTACGCCGGCCTGCTGCTGGAAGAGGAGCTGAGACACCTCGGCATGCTGCTCGGCGAGGTCGAGCGCCCCTTCGTCCTCGTCTCGGGCGGTGCGAAGGTGGACGACAAGCTGGGGGTCCTCCAGCACCTCGGCGGACGCGCCGACACCGTCCTCATCGGCGGGAAGATGGCAGAGCAGCTGCGCGTCGAGAATCCGCTCGACTTCGACGTCGAGCTGCCCACCGACGTCGTCGGCGCAGCTGCGTTCGACGCCGACGCGGAGGCCGGCATCTTCGCCGTCGAAGACCTGCCGGACGGCTGGCTCGGCCTCGACATCGGCCCCGGCACGCGCGCGGCGTTCGCGCAGAAGCTCACCGCTGCGCGGACGATCTTCTGGAACGGGCCGATGGGCGTTTTCGAGTGGCCGCGCTTCGCCGAAGGGACGAAGGCGGTCGCCGAAGCGGTGGCCGGCAACGTCGATGCGTTCACGGTCGTCGGCGGTGCCGACTCGGTTCGCGCGCTGAACGAGCTCGGGCTCGCCGATCGGATCTCGTGGGTCTCCACGGGCGGCGGCGCGAGCCTCGAGCTCCTCGAAGGCAAGGAGCTCCCGGGAGTCGCGGTGATCCCGTCGTGATCATCGCCGGGAACTGGAAGATGTTCCGCGGGCCCGACCCCGTCGCGCTGCGGGAGCGGATCGCGGGGATCGACGTCGAGGCGATCGTCTGCCCGCCGTTCACGGGTCTCGACGAGTGCGTCGCCGCGGGCGTGACGACGTTCGCGCAGAACGTCCACTGGGAGCGCGAGGGCGCCTACACGGGCGAGGTGTCTGCGTCGATGTTGCTCGAGCGGGGGGTCGCCGGCTCGCTCGTCGGACATTCCGAGCGCCGCCAGTATTTCGGCGAGACGGACGAGACCGTCGCGCTTCGCACACGCGCGGCGCTCGATGCCGGGCTGCGCGTGATCGCTTGCATCGGCGAGACGAGGGAGGAGCGCGACAACGGTGAGACCCGCGCAGTGCTTCGCCGCCAGCTCGCCCGCCTGGAGGCGCATCCGAACCTCGTGCTCGCCTACGAGCCGGTATGGGCGATCGGCACCGGTCTGACCGCCACCCCGGAGATGGCGCAGGAGGGCCACTCGTTCATCCGGTCGCTCGTCGACGTCCCGGTCCTGTACGGCGGCTCGTGCAAGCCCGACAGTGCTCCCAGGCTGCTCGAGCAGTCCCACGTCGAGGGAGCGCTCGTCGGCGGCGCCTCGCTCGAGATCGACTCCTTCGCCGCGATATGCGAGGCAGCAGCACGTATCCCCTCGTAGTCCTCGTCATCCTCGACGGTTGGGGATGCGCTCCGCCTGGTCCCGGAAACGCGATCTCGCTGGCGCGCACGCCGGTCTTCGACCGTCTCTGGGCGGAGTACCCGCACACGACGCTGAAGGCCTCCGGCGAGGCGGTCGGGCTGCCGCCGGGCCAGATGGGCAACTCCGAAGTCGGGCACCTCACCATCGGCTCGGGTCGCATCCTCTTCCAGGACCTCATGCGCGTGAACAAGGCGATCGAGACGGGGGAGCTCTTCGACAACCCGGTCCTGCGCTCTGCCTTCGAGCGCGGCGAGAACGTGCATCTACTGGGTCTCGTCTCGAGCGGCGGCGTGCACTCGCACATCGACCACGTGCGGGCGCTGCTCGAGATCGCGCCCGAGAAGACGTGGATCCATGCATTCACCGACGGCCGCGACGTCTCGCCGCACTCGGCCGTGCACGACCTCGCGGAGCTCCCGCTCGACCGCATCGCGACAGTGGCGGGTCGCTACTACGCGATGGACCGCGACAAGCGCTGGGATCGGACCGAGCGCGCTCTCGACGCGATCGTCTACGGCAAGGGCGAGCATGCGAGCGATCCGATCGCGGCGGTGCAGGGAAGCTACGACCTCGACGTCACCGACGAGTTCATCGAGCCGGTCGTCATCGACGGCCGTCCCCGGCTCGACCCGGAGCGCGATACGGCGATCTTCTTCAACTTCCGGCCCGACCGCACGCGGCAGCTCTCCGAGAAGCTCGGCGAGCTCGGCGTCGACCTGACGACGATGACGCGGTACCGGGAGGACTTCGACTTCCCGGTCGTCTTCTCCGAGCAGCCGGTCGAGATGGTGCTCGCGGACGTGCTCGCGGAGCACGGCGTCCGCCAGCTGCACGCCGCCGAGACCGAGAAGTACGCACACGTGACGTACTTCTTCGACGGGGGGCGGGAGGAGGAGTTCGCCGGCGAGACGCGCCTGCTCGTCCCCTCGCCGCGCGACGTCCCGAGCTACGACAAGAAGCCGGCGATGTCCGCTCTCGAGCTCGCCGACCGGTTCGTCGCGGAGATCGGCGACGGCTACGCGTTCGCGGTCGTCAATTTCGCGAACCCCGACATGGTCGGGCACACGGGCGTCATCCCGGCAGTCGTCGAGGCGGTGGAGACGGTCGACGCCTGCCTCGGGCGCGTGGTGGAGGCCGTCGACCGGCTGGGCGGAGTCTGCCTCGTGACCGCCGACCATGGGAATGCCGAGAAGCTCCTGGAGGACGACGGCCTGAGCCCCCACACGGCCCACACGACGAATCTCGTGCCCCTGATCCTCACCTCTCCGGGCGTTTCCCTGCAGGAAGGGGAGCTTTCCGACCTCGCTCCGACGATCCTCGCCCTACTCGGATTCGAAAAGCCTGCACAGATGTCGGGCCGAGATGTGGTCGCCGACGGCGCTTAGGCGTCGCTTGCGATGCCGACCCGAAAAGGGGGCGCGATTTGGCCGCACCTCCGCTAAAAGGGGGCTATCATGAGGCTCCTTGTCGCTGCCCCAGCCTGACTTCGGCGTCCTGCGGAAGGCGCAGCGGGGCGATGAACGCGCCTTCTCGATCATCGTGCGCGCCTACCAGGTGCCGGTGTTCAACTATGTCCTCAGGCTGACCGGCGACCGGGCCCTCGCCGAGGACCTCACGCAGGAGATCTTCCTCCGCGTGTACCAGGGACTGCCGCGCTTCTCACTGCGGTCGAAGTTCACGACGTGGCTCTTCCAGGTGGCGAAGAACCGGGTGCTCGACGAGCTCCGTGCGGTCGAACGGCGGCCGCGCGCGACGGTCGACCTCGACGACGTGCCGGCCCTCGAAGTGCTGGACGCGCCGTTCGAGCGGCTCGAGGCGATCGATGCGGTGTGGCGCGCCGTGGAGAACCTCAACGTCGACCTGAAGTCGGCGCTCCTGCTGCGGGACGTGGTCGGGCTTTCGTACACCGAGATCGCCGATGCGCTGGAGATCACGCTCGCCACCGTCAAGTGGCGGATCTACAAGGCACGCGAGGACGTGCAGCTCGCCCTCGCACGCGAAGGCATCTACTTCTACGCCGCGGGCGAACCCGAGCCTGCCGTGCAGCCGGCGCCCGTCCTCTAGGGTCTCGGTGAGAGCCTCTCAGCGCGAATAGCGCACGAGCCAGGCGGCGATCGAGCGCGCCTGCTGCTGCGCCGTCGCCTCCTGTGGAATCCGGGCGATGCGTGCGGGGCGCGGGGGGGCGGGACGCGGCGGGCTCCCCGATGACGTGACGACCGCCGCGACGATGCCGCCCACGATCGCAGCCGTTGCGGCGCCGGCGAGCACGAGCGGCGCGCGTCGGCGCCTCGCCGGCCTGAGGATGCGTGTCGGCGCGGCCGAACGATCGCCGCGCAGCGCACGCTCCAGGTCGGCCGCGGTCGGACGCTCGACCGGATCGGCGGCGAGACACCGCTGGACGATCGCCGCCAGCTCGGGCGGGACGCGATCGAGTCGCGCCGAGCGGTCCGGCCGGCCGGTGAGCATCTCGACGAGCACGAGCCCGAGCGCGTACACGTCCGCCGCCGCGGTGACGTGCTCCGCGCGCGCCTGCTCGGGGGCGAGGTACGCGGCGGTGCCGAGCACGGTGCCCGCCATCGTGAACCGCGTGCCCTCGAGCCCGACGGCGATGCCGAAGTCGCCGAGCTTCAGCACTCCGTCGCGGCGGAGCAGGAGGTTGTGCGGCTTCACGTCGCGGTGAACGAGCCCGGCCGCGTGCGCGGCGACCAGAGCGCGAGCCGCCTGCGCTCCCAGCGCTTCCGCCTCGGCCGCCGAGAGCTTCCCGCGACGAGCGAGCAGGTCGGCAAGGGTCTCGCCGTCGACGTGCTCCATCGCGATGTACGGACGTCCGTCGGCTTCGCCGACGTCATACACGCGCACGATGTTCGGATGCCCGAGCCGCGCGGCGAGCCGGCCCTCGCGCAGAAAGCGATCGCGCAGGTCGGCATCGCGTGCGAGGTTCTCAGCGAGGCGCTTGAGCGCGACGTCGCGCCCGAGCTCGCGGTCGTGCGCAAGGTCGACGACCGCCATGGCGCCGTGCCCGAGCGGCCGCTCGATCTCGTACCGGTCCGAGATCACCTCAGTGGTCATGGTGACCATGCCCGTGATCGTGCTTCGGCGGCTTCTCGTGCTTCGGCTTCGGCTCCGGTGCCGGAGGCGGCGCGGGATTGCACGTGATGCGACCGGGGAGCGCGTCGACCACCGGCTTCAGCGTCGCGAGCAAGCGGCGCGGGATCTGCCCGGCGGACTGGTCGACCTCGTTCTGAAGCGCCTGCGCATGCGCGAGCGCGGTGCAGCCGTCGCCGTCGGCGAGCGCCTGGGCGACGGCGTCCGACTCCAGCGCCCATGCGTGTGCGAGGCCGTGCGGCAGCCGCGGCGGCTTGGCCACAGCCTGCGGCTTCGTGGGCCCGCTGCCGCCGCAGCCCGCGAGCGCAAGCACCGCGAGGACGAGCAGTGCGGCGCGCGTCATTCGCCGTGCGTGAGCCGCGCCGCCAGCGCCTCGGGTAGCCCTACCGCACGCATCTCGGCCTGCGTCCGCTCGACGTCGTAGTCGGTGCGATGAAACGACGCCCTCTTCCGTTCGAGGTCGAGCAGGAGATACGCGGCGCGGGGATCGCCGTCGCGCGGCTGCCCGACCGATCCCGGATTGAGGAGCACGCGGCCGCGCGCCTCGACCGTCGTCCCCGCGGGCGCGAGCCCCCCGGTGAGGAGGTCGTCACCCCATGCGATCTCGAGCGCGACGTGGCTGTGGCCGACGAGCACGAGCGGCCGCGGGCTGACTGCGAGCGTCGCCGCCGCCGCCTCCTCCGAGAGCACGTACTCCCACACGGGGTCGCGCGCGCTTCCGTGATACAGCGCCACGCCGTCCCGCTCGTCCTGCGGCTCGAGGCGGTCGAGGAATGCGCGTGCCCCGTCGGTGAGGACGTCCCGCGTCCAGCGTGCGGCGTCGGCGGCGTCACCGCGAAACTCGTCCAGGTCGATCGTCCCGCGCACGGCCAGGTCGTGGTTCCCGCCCAGACAGACATTTGCACGCGACTCGACGATCTCGCAGCATTCGTTCGGCCGCGGGCCGTAGCCGACGACGTCCCCGAGGCACCAGATCTCGTCAGGCGGCGCGGCGTCGATCGCCGCGAGAACCGCCTCGAGCGCGGCGAGATTCGAGTGCACGTCCGAGACGACCGCGATCAGCACCGCCCAAAGCTAGTCCCGCGAGGACGGGAACCGTCGCGGGCACGGTCGACGTGACCGCCAGCAACAGCCCCCATCCGCCGGCGGCGATCCCCGTGGCCGCGGCCGCGCGAAGCCGGCGGCGGACGACGACGCCGAGGAGCGCTGGAGCGAGGAGGTCGAGCCAGCCCATCGTGGCCGAGCCGAAGGTCGCGTCCTGAAGCCGCGGGATCGCGGGAAGCGCCGCCGCGTGCAGCGCGGTCGTCGCCGGCTCGACCTGCCGCGTGCCCCACACGAGGACCACGTCGACGACGGCGACGACGACGAGGCCGGCCGCGATCGACCACGCCGGCGCGACACGAGCCACGAGCCGTGCGAGGCCGACGGCGGCGAGCGCGATGAGCGCGACGGACGCAGCCTGGGCCACGAGCCCGTCCGTCTTCCACGCGACGAGCCAGAGCGCGGCCGCGAGCGGAAGCCGCCGGCGGCCGGCCGCCGCGAGCAGCGGCGTGCCGACCGCGCCCGCGTACGCGAGCGCGTGCGTGCCCGCGCCGGTGCTGCGAATGAGCACCACGCCCACGATCAGGAGCATGGCCGGGATCGCGATTCCGCCGAAGCTCGAGCGCCCGCGCCGCTCCGGCGGCCGCGACACGAGCACGATCGCGGCCTGCACCGCGCACAGGACCGCGTACGACGGAGCGAGGCTCAGCGGTCGGGTGCTTCGGGCAGGTTGCGGATTCCCTCGGTCGTCTGCCACTTCGACCAGGAGTCCTGCAACGCCGCCATGAGCTCTTCGACGAAGCGGGGGGACGCGTTCACCCGCGCGACGACTGCACCGGGGACGTCGCCCTCCTCGACCTCGTGCTCGATGCGCGCGAACGTGAGCGTGAACTCGTACCGCGAGAAGCTGATGTTCGCGAAGTTCGCGTAGACGCCGGCGATGTCCGCCGGGTCGAGATGGATGTTCAGGCGGCGCTCGCCCTGCTCTCCCTCGAACTCCTCGGGCTCTTCCTCGTCCACGGGGCCACGATACTAGAGGCCTCGTGGACGCCGTCCGTCGCCTCCGTCAGATCGAATGGCTGCTGGTCGCGGTCGGGGTCACGCTCGGCGCGGGGACGGTCGGGTTCCGGCTCATCCTGCATGAGTCCTGGCTGCAGTCCTTGTACCGCGCGGTCATCACCGCCACGCTCACCGGCCTCGACACCGTGCCCTCGTCGAACGGCGCGCGGCTGCTCTCGATCGCGATGATCCTCGCGGGGTTGACGATCATCGCGTACGCCGGCGCGGTTATCGTCGAGGCGATCGCCGGCGGTGTCTTCACCGGCGCCGTGGCGGAACGCCGGAGGGAGCGCACCATCGAGAGGCTGGACGAGCACTTCATCATCTGCGGCTACGGACGCGTGGGCCGCCGCGTGGCCGACGAGTTCCGCGCTGCGGGTGTCCCGTACGTCGTGATCGACTTCAGAGAGGAGTCGGTCGGCGCAGCGAAGGAGCACGGCGACCTCTTCATCGAGGGCAACGCGACGAAGGACGAGGACCTCCACCAGGCAGGCCTCGAGCGCGCGAAGGGCCTCGTGGCCGCTTCCGACTCGGACGCGGACAACCTGTACATCGTCCTCTCGGCGCGCTCCGCGCGCCCCGACTTGCAGATCGTCGCGCGTGGCTCCGACGAGGACGCGGCCAAGAAGCTTCAACTCGCCGGCGCCGACCGCGTCGTTCTTCCCTACGCGACTGCGGGCCGCACGATGGCGAACCTCGTCCTCAAGCCGCAGGTGACCGCGTTCCTCGACGCCGTGACGACGGCGACCGGCCCGGACCTGCACATGGCCGAGATCATCGTCCACCGGACCTGCCTCCAGGCCGGCAAGACGATCCGCGACATCCGCGTGCGCCACGAGACCGGCGCGATCATCGTCGCGCTGCGCAAGGGCGACGGGAGCTTCGACACGACGCCGGAACCGGACGTCACCATCGATCCGGGCGACGTCATCGTCGGCGTCGGGACCACGGACGAGCTGCAGCGGCTCGAGGATCTCTTCGCCGTTGGCGCCTGATCCCGTCAGCAAGCTCGCCGAGGCGCTCGGGCCCGACGTCGTGCTCGAACGGCCGAGCGAGGCGGCCCACGGCGACTACGCGACGAACGCCGCGCTCAAGCTGGCCGGGGCGCGGCGCCTGCCTCCGCGGCAGCTCGCGGCCGAGCTCGCCGAGCTGGCGGAGTCTCTCCCCGAGGTCGAGCGCGCCGAGGTGGCCGGCCCCGGCTTCGTCAACCTGTTCGTCGCCGATGCCTGGTTCGTCGATGCCCTCGGCGCGGTGCTCGCGGAGGGCGACCGTTTCGGCGCCGGTAGCGCCGAGCCGTCGCTCAAGGTTCAGGTGGAGATGGTGTCGGCGAACCCGACGGGGCCGCTGCACGTCGCGCACGCGCGCAACGGCGCATACGGCGACTCGGTCGCGCGCCTGCTCGAGTTCGCCGGGAACGACGTGAGCCGCGAGTACTACTACAACGACTCCGGCGGCCAGATGGACCGCTTCCGCGCATCCGTCGACGCCGTTCGCCGAGGCGAGGAGCCGCCGGCGGACGGCTACCGCGGCGACTACATCCGCGAGCTCGCGTCCACCTCCGGCGACCCCGTCCCCGAGATGCTGCACAAGATCGAAGCGTCGCTCGAGCGCTTCCGCATCCATTTCGACTCGTGGGAGCAGCAGAGCGTCCTCGAGCAGCGGTTGCCGGAGCTCCTGCCGCAGCTCGACACGTACGAGAAGGACGGTGCCCTGTGGGCCCGCTCGTCCGCCTACGGGGACGACGAGGACCGCGTGCTGCTCCGCTCCGAGGACCGCAGCCCGACCTATCGCGCAGCGGATGTGCCATATCTCGTCGACAAGCTCGACCGCGGGTTCGATCGCGCGATCTACGTCCTCGGCGCCGACCATCACGGGACGCGGCAGTGGTACTCGGCGGTCGCGCGCATGCTCGGCTACGACCCCGGACGCGTCGAGGTGCTGCTCTACCAGCTCGTGCACCTGACCAAGGGCGGAGAGCAGGCGCGCATGTCGCGCCGCCGCGGTGACATCGTCTTCCTCGACGACTTCCTCGACGAGATCGGCGTCGATGCCGCCCGCTGGTTCCTCGTGAACCGCGGGCCCGACCAGACGATCGAGATCGACGTCGACCTCGCCACCGAGCGCTCGGCGAAGAACCCGGTGTACTACGTGCAGTACGCGCACGCGCGCATCGCCGGAATCCTCCGCAACGCCGGACCTCCGAGGGACGACGTGGTGCTCGCACAGCCCTTGGCGGCCGAGGAACGCGACCTCGTGAAACGGCTCGCCGAGTTCCCCGCGGTCGCGCGGGAGGCGGCCGAACGCCGCGGACCGCAGGGCATCCCGGCGTACGCGATCCGTCTGGCGGACGACTTCCACCGCTTCTACCACGAGCATCGCGTGCTCGAGAGCGAGCAGGAGGCGTTCCGCCTCAGCCTCTGCCGCGCGACGCAGGCGGTGATCGCGCGCTGCCTGCAGCTCGTCGGAGTCGAGGCACCTGACAGGATGTAGCGCCGTGAGCGCGAGGCAGGCCCCCGACCGGAACATCGCGATGGAGCTCGTCCGCGTCACCGAGGCGGGTGCGATGGCCGCGGCCCGGTGGATCGGACGCGGCGAGAAGGAGTCGGCCGACAAGGCCGCGGTCGACGCGATGCGGTACGTCCTCGACAGCGTCGCGATGCGCGGTGTCGTCGTCATCGGCGAAGGGGAGAAGGACGAGGCGCCGATGCTCTACAACGGCGAGGAGGTCGGCAGCGGCGAGGGGCCGGAGGTCGACGTCGCCGTCGACCCCCTGGAGGGGACACGGCTGACGGCGCTCGGACAGCCGAACGCGATCTGCGTCATCGCCGTCGCCGAGCGCGGCACGATGCTCTTCCCCGGCGCGGCCGTGTACATGGAGAAGATCGCAGTCGGGCCGGCGGCGATCGACGCGATCGACATCACGCGCAGCCCGGCCGACAACGTGCACGCGGTCGCCGAGGCGCTCGACAAGTCGCCGCGCGCCGTCGACGTCGTCGTGCTCGAGCGGGAACGCCACGACACGCTGATCGCCGAGCTGCGCGGAGCGGGCGCGCGCGTGCGGCTCATCCGCGACGGCGACGTCGCGCCGTCCATCGCCGCGGCCCAGCCGGGCACCGGCGTCGACATGCTGTACGGCATCGGCGGAACGCCCGAAGGCGTGATCTCGGCCGCCGCGCTCAAGTGCGTCGGCGGCGGGATCCAGGGCAGGCTCTGGCCGCGCAACGAGGACGAACGACGTCAGCTCGTCGATGCCGGGCTCGACCCGGCGCGCGTGCTGCACACGGACGATCTCGTCTCGGGCGAGGACGTCTTCGTCGCCGCCACCGGCGTCACGACCGGCGCGCTGCTCCGTGGCGTCCAGTACACGCCCGGTGGTGCAACCACCGATTCGATCGTCATGCGCTCTCGATCCGGGACGGTGCGGAGAGTCGTCGCACAGCAGTCGCTCGCGAAGCTCTCCGCACTGACCGGATTCGAGTACACGTAGCGCTAGACGGCGACCGCCTCGCGTTCCATGTCGGGCGCGTACGTGCCAGTCTGCGCCGCGGAGTTCATCTTCGCGCGGTGGTAGAAGGCACGCTGGCCGGCCTCGACGTTCTCCGGCTTCCCGTCCCACGCCTTCAGCGACGGGGCCTGGAGCGCGCGCCCGTACGAGAACGACAGCTGCCACGGATGCGGGCCGCGCCGGTTCATCGCGTTCAGGTGCGTGGTCGCGTCCTCGTCCGACTGGCCGCCGGAGAGGAACACGATGCCCGGCACCGCGGCGGGAACGTGCTTGTAGTACGCGTGGAGGCTCACCTCGGCGACCTCGTCCACGCCCGCGCGCTTCGACGCCTCGTAGCCGGAGAGGACCATGTTCGGCTTGAGCAGCGTCCCGGCCACGTCGACCTTCTGGTCGAAGAGCTCCGTGTACAGCGCGGCGAGCACGCGCGAGGTGACGAACTCGCTGCGCTCGATCGAGTGCGTGCCGTCCTGCAGCACCTCGGGCTCGACGATCGGAACGATGCCCGCCTCCTGGCAGAGCGCCGCATAGCGTGCGAGCGCGTGCGCGTTCGTCCAAATGCAGTACTCGCTCGGCTTCGTGTCGGAGATCGAGTAGACGCCGCGCCACTTGGCGAATCGCGCGCCCAGCTCGCGGTACTCGGCGAGTCGTTCCCGTAGGCCGTCGAGGCCCTCCGTCACGGTCTCCCCCTCGGCGCCTGCGAGGGGCTTCGCGCCCTCGTCGACCTTGATGCCGGGGATGATCCCCCTCGCTTCCAGCAGCTGCGGGAACGGCGTCCCGTCATGTCCGCTCTGCCGGATCGTCTCGTCGTACAGGATGACGCCGCTGATGTACTCCTCGACGCCCGGCGTCGTGAAGAGCATGTCGCGGTACGCGCGGCGCGTGTCCTCGGTCGACTCGAGGCCGATCGAGTCGAAACGCTTCTTGATCGTTCCGGTGCTCTCGTCCGCGGCGAGGATCCCCTTGCCCTCGGCGACGAGCGCCTTCGCGGTCTCGTGCAGCTCGTTGTTGGCCATTGCCGTCTTCTCCCGTTCGGATTCCGTCCCCAACGGTATCGCCAGTCCGCGGGGCGCGAATCCGTGTTTTCACGGGACCGGTGTGAGAGGCCGAAGGGGCCCGTACGTGCGGGGCTAGAATCCGGCCCCAGCGCGGGAGTAGCTCAGTTGGTAGAGCACTGGCTTCCCAAGCCAGGTGTCGCGGGTTCGAGTCCCGTCTCCCGCTTGCGTCACCTCCGAGGCCAGGCGTCCACCAGCTTCCTGCGGGTGGCGATGAGATGCTCGGGGATGACGCGGACGTCTGCGAGCACCGGCATGAAGTTCGTGTCGCCGCCCCAGCGCGGCACGACGTGGAGATGACCGTGGTCGACGATGCCGGCGCCGGCGACGCGGCCCATGTTCCAGCCGAGGTTGAAGCCCTCGGGCCCGTAGGCCGCCCGCAGCGCCTCGAGGCCGTCCGCGGCGAGCCGGTGCACCTCGAGCGCCTCCTCGTCGGCGAGCCCGCCGAAGTCGGCGCCGTGCCGGTAGGGCGCGACGAGGAGGTGTCCCGACGCGTACGGGAACTTGTTCAGGAGGACGAAGGCGCGCTCGCCGCGATGGACGACGAGCTGCTCCTCGTCGTCGCCCTCCGCGGCGCGGCAGAAGACGCAACCCTCGACCTGGTCGGCGGATTGGACGTACTCCAACCGCCACGGAGCCCATAGCTGCTTCAAAGCCAGCGCTTGAGGCGGAAGAAGCCGAGCATTCCGCCGATGAGCACGACGAACGCCGCGATCAGCGCCCAGAACGTGAGCGAGCTCCCGTAACCGGGGAAGTGGACGTTCATGCCGAAAAGACCGGTGAGGAAGGTCAGCGGAAGCATCACCACGCTGAAGATCGTCAGCACGTACAGGATGTCGTTCTGCTGGTGCGAGATGAGCGACTCGTTCGTGTCCTCGAGCGCCTCGACCACTTCCTTGTAGTTGTCGAGCAGGTCCCAGATGCGCTCGCTCGCGTCGACGATGTCGTCGAAGTAGAGCTCGAGCTCTTCGGGCAGGAAGCGCTCGACGCCGCGCTCGAGCTGTCGAAGTGTCGGCCGCTGCGGCTTGATGATCTTGCGGTAGGAGATGATCTCCTGCTTGACCTTGTGGATGTCGCGCACGAGATCCTTCGCGCGAACTCCGACGTCGTCGATGTCCTCGTCGATCTGCTCCAGCTTGAAGCCGATCTTGTCGAGGATCGGGAAGCAGTAGTCGTACAGGTCGTCGAGCACCTCGTAGAAGAGGCGGCCGGAGCCGCGCGCGAAGAGCGACTGGCGGAACTCCTCGGTCTCGTACGCGCGCCGGAAGAGCGCCGACACGGGGCGGAGCTCGACCGTCGGCAGCGTGACGAGGTAGCTCGGACCGAGGAAGACGTCGAGCTCGCCGGCGTTGAGGCGGCCGATGGTGTTGTCGTAGACGGGGAAGTGTAGGACCGCGAAGAGATATCCCTCGCCCTCCTCCTCGGTGTAGGCATCCACCTTGGGCCGCTGACGGCGCGACATGACGTCTTCGACGTCGAGAGGGTGCCAGCCGAAGCGGTTCGCGAGCTGGAGCGCCTCCTCCTGGGTCGGACGCTCGAGGTTGATCCAGGTCAGCCCTGCGTGATGGAGCTCTGCGAGGCGTGGCCGCGGAGCGGCGTCAGCGACGACGGCCGAAGGGCCGCGGCGCGTGCGAATGCGAGGCAGGCTCGGCATCGGTACTGAGGGGGTCTCCTGTTGCCTGCCTTGTCATGCGTCCAAGTGTAACCGGCTCACAGCGGATCTTCAGCTTTGCGCGCTGCAATGGGAACGATGCGCGGGGGACCGGACGGCAACGAGCGCCTGACGGCGACAGCGGGCGCCGTCCTCTTCCTGCTGCTCGCCGCCGAGGGCGTGACCATCCTCTCGATCGGGCAGCTGCTCTCACCGCACGTCTTCATCGGGATGCTGCTCATTCCTCCGGTGGCGCTGAAGCTCGGGAGCACGGGCTGGCGGTTCGCCCGCTACTACCGCGGGAGGCCCGAGTACCGAGAGAAGGGCCCGCCCCTGCTGCCGCTGCGGCTGCTCGCGCCGGTCGTCGTGGTCTCCACGGTGGCTGTGTTCGCGACCGGAATCGCCTTGCTCGTGCGCGGTCCGGGTCAGGGCTTCCTGCTGGGGCTGCACAAGGCGAGCTTCGTGGTCTGGCTCGTGGCGACCGGCATCCACGTGCTCGCCTACCTGAGCCGAGTCCCGCGTCTCGCTGCCGCCGACTGGCGACCGCGCGCGCCTCGACTCGACGGGGCGTTCGCACGTCGCACGCTGCTTGCGGCCGCGGTCGTTCTCGGTGCGATCCTCGCCGTCGCCACCATCCGCTACGCAGGCCCGTGGGTCCACTGGGCCGGCAACGCGCGCAGCGACGGCTGACATTGGAGCCGTGTAAGGCGTCGCCGGCTCACAGGCGATCCTCAGGCAACGCTGGTCTCATGGACGTCATGAGCGAAGTTGCGATCGCCGGGCGCGGTTCCCATGCGTACTCGCGTCTCCGGCCGCGCACCCGTCGCGCCCTCGGCCTCGTCGTCGTCTGGACGCTCGTGCTCGGGAACGCGGCCGCGATCTTCTGGCTCTGGGCGAACGGCGGCAACCTCTCCGGGAGGACGACCGGGGAGGCGCTCACGAGCGTCGCGCGGATCACCGGCCTCCTGAGCGCGTTCCTGGCGCTCATCCAGGTGGTCCTGCTCGCGCGTCTCCCCGCCCTCGAGCAGCTCGTCGGCTTCGACCGGTTGACGGTTTGGCACCGGTGGAACGGCCACGCGACCATCGACCTGGTCGTCGCCCACGTCTTCTTCAGCGT
>DATAMX010000185.1:0-24618 GCA_036260475.1 Gaiellaceae bacterium
TCCCCGAGCCGCCGGCCCCGAAGGCGGGTTGGACGGCGGCCAGGGCGAGGACGACGAATGCGACTGCAACGAGTGTCTTCACGCCTCCAACGATCCGACCGCAACGTAAGCCGACGACATGGCTGACGTAAGCCGTCGGTAAATCAGGGGACGGTGAAGGGAACGACGCGGATGAAGAGCGTCGCGCCGTCGAGCGCGCGCCCGACCGCGGCCACCTGGATCTTCTCGTGCTTGCGGAATTTCACCGGGTCGATGAAGCCGCGGAACGGCGGCGAGGTGTCGACGTCGATGCGCCGCCACTGCCCGAACCCGCGCCGGTAGGCGAAAGCGACGCTGATCGGTGCGACGTTGGACACCTTGACGGAGGCGACGACGAGACTGCTCAGGTCATCCGGACGGACGGTGAGCCGTGGCTTCTCGGGATACGCGGGGAGGGTCACCTCCTGCGCCTTCAGCAGGACGGCGCCCACGGCCGGCACCGTGAGGGACATCTTCCCGGAGTGGATCGAGGAGGTGTAGCCGCCGGGGCCGAGCAGCGTGGTCCAGCCGCCGTACGTCGACGACTGGATCGTCACGGTCGCCGGCGTCGAGCCGTTGTTGAACCCCTCGAGGTACTCGGTCCTGCTCGTGGGGTCGATGCGGCTCACGACGAGGACGCCGCCCTTCGCGTAGCGCGGGATCGTCCAGCCGGTGGCGAGCGCCGGATTCGCCTCTCGCAGCGCCGCGAGCTGCTTCAGCTCGTCCTCGATCGGATTGCTCGTGACGTCGAACGACGAGCCCTTCCCGATCGGCGGCGAGCCTGCGCGCGGCTGCGTCTGCCAGTCGATCACCTGCGTCGGGAACATGTCCTGCCGCGCGGCCTGGTCGCCGCCGGTGCCGATCATCCCGACCTCGTCGCCGTAGTAGACGACGGGCGCGCCGCGCATGAGATAGAGCAGGTCGTAGCCGAGCTCGAGATGCGCGAGCAGCGGTGTCCCCATGAGCCCGCCTCCTTGTGAGGCGATCTCGAAGGCCGCGCGGCCCATGTCGTGGTTCCCGAGGAACGTCGGCGGCGTGACGTCCACGCCGTCGGGCGTGCGGTAGTAGTCGTCGTCCTGCAAACGGTGCAGCATCGCGAGCGCGCTCGACCCACCCGAGGCGTAGCCGGTCGCGGCGTCCTGGAATGGGAAGTCGAGCACGCTCGGGATCCCGCGGTCGCGGACGTAGGGCGACTGGTCGATCGTGCTCGAGATCGGCACCTCGCCGAAGATCTGGAAGTCGTTCACGCCGACCGACCTGGCCGCAGCGATCATCTTCGGGTCCCACAGCCGCCAGAAGCCGGCGTTGACGTGCCTCGCCGTGTCGACGCGGAAGCCGTCGAGCTTGTACTTCTCGATCCAGCTCGCGTAGATCTCAACGAGCCCATTGAGGACGACTGGCTTCTCCGTGAACAGGTCGTCGAGACCGAAGACGTCGCCCTGCTCGTAGCACTGCTCGCTGCACGAGGAGAAGTCGACAGGCCCACGCTCGTGGTAGTTCGTCAGGTCGTTCAGCCACGCGGGCTTCTTCACGTGCGCGAGGCCGGGGAGCACGAACGGGGCGTTCGGCATCTTCGAGACGCTCATGCACGGGAACGTCTTCTTCCCGACGTAGCGCACCGGATCGAACACCTTGCCGTGGCAGTCGCGGTACGGCGCCGGGTTGTACGTCGACCCGTCCTGCACGATGTCGCCCGTGTGGTTGACGACGACGTCGAGGATCACTTTCATCCCCAGCTTGTGCGCGCACGAGGTGAAGTCGGTGAAGTCCTGGTCGCTGCCCAGGTGCGGATCGACGCGCGTGAAGTCGATGCCCCAGTAGCCGTGGTAGCCGCCGGAATCGCCCTGCGAGACCTGGTTGACGACGACGGGCGTGATCCAGATGGCGTTGAAGCCGAGATCCTTGATCCGCTCGAGCCCGTGCTTCGGGTCGGTGCAGCCGCCGGTGAGCCCCTCGAGGTCGCCGCCGTGCCACCATGCGGGCGAGGTGGGGTCGTAGCCGGTGACCTGTGTCGTGCCCGTCACGCCGCCGGTGTCGTTCGCCGGATCGCCGTCCGCGTACCGGTCGGTCATGACGAAGTAGATGCGCTCGGAGGCGAGCGCGGAATCGGGCGCCGGGACGGCGAGCGCAGCCAAGCTCGGCCCCGCCCGGTGCGCGCCTGACGCAGCGGCGACGAGGAGGAGCGCGATGACGAGAACGAGTCCGCTAGCGGAGCGGCGCACCGGTCTCGCCGTCGAAGAAGTGCATGCGGGCAACGTCGACCGCGACCGGGATTCGCTCCGTGATGCGCAACATCGTGTGCGCCGGGAACTCCGCCACGAGATTCGGGCGCGCCGCCACGATGCCCTCGGCGCTCGCCGGCGCTTCCGCGACTTCCTCGTGCTGCCCCTCCCGGATCGCGAACGCGTCGATCTTGAGGTACACGATCGACTCGCTCCCGAGCGCCTCGACGAGCTCGACTTCCGCGTCGAGCGTCGGCAGGTCCGGCCGCTCGGCCGCCGGATGAAGGTTCTGGCTACGCAGGCCCGCGACGATCTTCCGGCCGTTCGCGCCGCGAAGCTGCGGGTAGGCCTGCAGCGCCTCGTCGGGGACCGAGAGCTCGGCTCCGCCGAACTCGACCTGCACGCCTCCGTTGACGGTGACCGTCGCCTCGAGGAGGTTCATGGGCGGCGAGCCGATGAACCCGGCGACGAACTGGTTGGCGGGCGTGTCGTACAGCTCCTGCGGCGGGCCGACCTGCTGGAGCACCCCGTCGCGCATGACCGCGACGCGGTCGCCCATCGTCATCGCCTCGACCTGGTCGTGCGTGACGTAGATCGTCGTCGTCGCCAGCTCGTGCTGGAGCTTTGCGATGTCCGCGCGCATCTGCACTCGCAGCTTCGCGTCGAGGTTCGAGAGCGGCTCGTCCATGAGGAAGACTTGCGGCTGGCGCACGATCGCGCGGCCCATCGCGACCCGCTGGCGCTGCCCGCCGGAGAGCTGCTTCGGCTTACGGTCGAGGTACGGCGTCAAGTCGAGCATCTGCGCGGCCCAGGTGACACGGCGATGGGTCTCGTCCTTCGCCTCCTTCCGCAGCCGCAGGCCGAATGCGATGTTCTCGTACACCGACAGATGCGGGTAGAGCGCGTAGTTCTGGAAGACCATCGCGATGTCGCGCTCCTTCGGCGTCAGCTTGTTCACGACCCGGTCGCCGATGAAGAGCTCGCCGGCGGAGATCTCCTCGAGACCCGCGACCATGCGCAGCGCGGTCGTCTTGCCGCAGCCGGAGGGCCCAACGAGGACGAGGAACTCTCCGTCCGCGATCTCGAGCGAGAGCTCGTGCACGGCGTGGAAGCCGTTGTCGTAGACCTTCTCGACGCCGTTGAACGCAACCTCAGCCATTAATCCTCCAGATGTGGAACGAAGGGCCGTCGGCGGGCAGGACGCCGTCGCGCGCGTCCTCGCCGTACACGGTCTCGAGCTCGGTGAAGGGGACACGGACCGGATCGTGCGGCGCGCGCGCCGCGAGGCACAGGAGACGCTCCTCGCGCGACTCGCGCACGTACGCGATCGCGTCGCCGGACACGTGGACGTAGCGCAGGCCGCCGTACGCGAGCGCGTGGCTCGAGCGGCGGAGAGCGATGAGCTCGCGGTACGAGCGCAGCAGGTCGCGGTCCCAGGTCTCCTCGCGGTCCCACGGCATCGTGCGGCGCGCGTCCTCGCCCCACTCGCCCTCGAGGCCGATCTCGTCGCCGGCGAACAGCATGGGCACGCCGGGGGTCGTCATCTGCATGCCGATGCCGACGACGTGCTTCGCGCGCGACGCCGTCACGGTGCGGAAGCGCGCGGTGTCATGGCTGTCGAGAAGAGCCCAGGAGTTGACGACCGCGTCCCAGGAAACGCCCGCCCGGAAAGCGCGCATCGCTGCGACCGCATCCGGCCCCGAGTATGCGGGTGCGGGCGTGTCGGAGAAGACGTCCTTCTCGAGCGTGCCGCCGTGCAGCCACCACCACGTAGGGCGCAGGAAGCCGGAGTAGTTCATGACGCCGTGCCAGCCGCGGCCGTCGAGATCGGGCCGGTAGTCGTGCCCGTGCTCCGCGAGGAGCAGCCCCTCGCCGATGCGCTCGCGCGACCATGCGCCGACCTCGTGGTTGACGTCCACGAGCCGGTGGCGGCCGACCATGTTCGCGACGTCGATGCGCCAACCGTCGAGACCTTCGGCCAGCCAGTGCCGGAACACGCGGTCCATCCGGGTGCGCAGCTCTGACGAGCCCCAGTTCAGCGTCGGCAGCGAACGAACGCCGATCCAGCAGGCATATCCGAGCGGCAAGGAGCCGTCGAAGAAGAACATCTCGCGCTCCGGCGACGACGGATCCTGCTCCGCACGCAGGAACCAGTCGTTTCCCGCACCGCAATGGTTGAGCGTCAGGTCGCCGACGATGCGGATGTCGCGCGCGTGCGCGGCGGCGATCAACGAGTGCAATGCCGCATCGCCGCCCAGCAGCGGGTCGACGCGCTCGAAGCTCGACGCGTCATAGCGGTGCGCGCTGCGCGCGGGGAAGAACGGCGTCATGTAGATGACGTTCGCGCCGACGCCCTCGATGTGGTCGAGATGCTGCTCGACGCCGCGCAGGTCGCCGCCGTACAGTTCGCGCGCCGTGTTGCGGCTACGGCCCTCCGGCAGCCGGTCCCACTCGCGCTCGACGGCCCAGTCCGGCCGCGGCGTCCCGTCTGCTGCCCCGGAGGACGCGAACCGGTCCGGGAAGATCTCGTACACGACCGAGCGCGCATGCCAGGCCGGCGCGCCGGGATCGAGAACGAGCACGAAGTCGTCCGCCCCGGCGACTTCGTGGGTGTGCATGCCGAGGCCGTTCACCCAGCGGTTCCCCACCGAGCCGCCGCCGACGAGCCAGCGGTAGCGAACGGCTGCGTTCGGGACGGGCAGCTCGGCACGCCACCACGTCTCGCCGCCGGCGTCCTCGTCCACGACCGCCTCCGCTGTGCGCGGCTCGCCGTCGGTGACGAAGCGCAGCCACACCTGCTCGGCGGCGCCGCTCGGCGTGCGCAGGCGCAGCGTCGCGGTCCCGCCCACCTCGTCCGGCCGGTCGACGACGTACAGCTCCGAGCCGTCGTGATGCGGCTCGGCCAGTGCCGACGCGCGCTCCCCACCGACGATCGTCATCCCTTCACCGCACCCTGGGAGAGGCCGCTGACGATGAAGCGTTGCAGCCAGATGAAGAGCGCGGCGGCCGGAACCGCGGCCATGAGGGCGCCGGCGGCGAAGAAGCCCCAACGCTGCCCGAACTGCTGGTCGATGAACCCGCGCATGCCTACCGGCAACGTGAAGTGGTGCGTGGTCACGAGGATCGCGCTCGCGATCACGTACTCGTTCAGCGTGGCGATGAATGACCACAGTCCGACGACGGCGAGGATCGGGAGCGCGAGCGGCAGGATCACGCCCCAGAAGATCTGGCCCGCCGTGGCGCCGTCGACGCGCGCCGACTCGTCCAGCTCCTTCGGAATGGAGTCGAAGAAGCCCTTCATCAGCCAGGTGTTCACGCCCATCGCGCCGCCGAGATAGACCATGACGAGCGCGGTGAAGGTGTCCTGACCGAGGAAGCTGAAGACCTGCCCGGTGTTGAGCACGATGAGATAGATCGCGACAACGAGCAGGATCTGCGGGAACATCTGCACGAGCAAGAGCGCGAGCATCCCGAAACGCCGCCCCTTGAACCGGAAGCGACTGAACGCGTACGCGGCGAGCGCCGAGATCATGATCGTGAGCACGGCCGTACCGAGCGCGATGATGAGCGTGTTCGCGAGCCAGTGCAGGAACGGCGCGTCGATCGTGCTGCCGCTGCTCGCGTCCTTGACGTGGTTGTGCAGGAGATCGCCGAAGTTGTGAAGGGTGAAGTGGAGCGGCAGCCAGCCTGTGGCGGAGACGCTCTGATCGCGGTTGAGCGCCGCCATCGCGACGAACCAGATCGGGAACAGGGAAACGACGCACGCGACGATCGCAACGACGTGGCGCCACCACGTGTCGGCGAGCTTCGGGCGCCGCTTCCTGCCGGCCTCGACCGCAACCGGCCTGGCCGCAGCTGCGGTGAGATCGGCGGTCGTCATAGAACCTCCTCGAGGACGCGCGTCCGGGCGAATCCGATGGTCGAGATGATGGCGGTGATGAAGAACACGATGATCGTCACCGACGCGGCGAGCGCGAAGTCCTGCCCCTTGCCGGTCGCGATGGCGAGCTTGTACGTGTAGCTGATGAGGATGTCCGTCGCGCCGGCGACGGCGGAGTTCGCCTGCGGCGGCCCTCCTGCCGTGAGGAGGTAGATGTTGTTGAAGTTGTTGAAGTTCAGCGCGAACGACGAGATGAGCAACGGCCCGACCGCAACGAGGAGCAGCGGCAGTGTGACTCGGCGGAAGATCTGGAAGGGTCCGCCGCCGTCCACCCGCGCGGCCTCAGTCAACTCTTCCGGTATCGCCTGCAGCGCGCCGAGCGAGACGATGAAGAAGAACGGCACCGTCAGCCAGGCGCTGACGAGAATGCACGACAACTTCGCGACGTTCGCATCGGCAAGCCAGGGAACCGTCGTGCCCAGGAGCGGATGGATGACCTTGTTGTTGACGACGCCGAACTGGTCGAGGAGCCCTTGCCACGCGAGCAGCGAGAGGAAGCCGGGCACGGCCCACGGGATGATCAGGATCGCGCGGTACGTGCGCAGGAAGCGCATCCCCTTCTTGTCGAGCGTGATCGCGAGGAAGAGCCCGATCGCAAATGACAGGAAGACCGTCCCGGCGGCGAAGATGAACGTCCAGGCGAACACGCTCAGGAACGGCGTCCGGATGAGCGGGTCGTGGATGATGCGCGAGAAGTTCCTCGTGCCGACGCCGGTCTTCCAGCCGGGCTCGAGCGCTTCGGTCCCGCGAGCGAACTCGCCGTTGCCGTCGTCCCGGAAGACCGCGCCGTCCGCGAGCCGCACGAAGACCCCGCGCTTTGCGTCGTAGCGCAGCGTCGGCTCGAGCTCGACGGCGGTCGAGGTCGACTGCGGGCGGATTCCGGCACCCTTGCCGACCGGGACGACGAGGCGCTGCAGCTGCTGATCGAGGTTGAACAGCGCGAGCCCGTGCAGGATCGTGTAGCCCTTGGCCGCGGTGATCTGGCCGGCGGACGCCTTGACCGAGCCGGCCGCGAGCGGCGTCAGCCCTTTCGCCGTGCCGGCATAGAGCTTGTGCGACGCGTCATCGGACAGGAGAAGCGTGAGCGTGCCCGACGCGCTCCGCGCGACGGCCATCGTGTACGTCTTGCCATTCGCAGGCGGCTCGAGCGACGTCGTCTCGATCTGCTGCACCGCCGCCGCCTTCGTGCCGATGTGGCCGGTCCCGTAGTCGGTGAACGCGATGTTGACCGTGTAGATGATCGGAAAGACCTGGAAGCCGACCAGGAAGATCGTGCCTGGGATCAGGAACTTCGCAGGCAGGAACGCTGGCCCCGGCGCGAGGTAGACGAGGTCGATCAGCAGTGTGGCTGCTGCAAGCAGCGCGAGCGCCACCCAGTGCTGGCGCGTGATGAGGACGTAGATCGCCCAGACCGCGAGCGCGTTCGACAGCGCAAGAGCGGTGAGCTTGACGGCGACGCCGACCGTGCCGGAGAACGCCGAGATGAGGCGCGGGACCGGCGCGGCCCTCGGGATGCCCGCCGGCGCGCCGGCGGTGGGTGCTGTGGTTGCGCTCACTCGCTCGCGGAGTCGAAGGGAGAGCGGGGCGCCCCAAAGGACGCCCCGCAATCGATATGGCGACTAGCCGATCTTGTCCGCGATCGACCGTGCCGCCGTGACGAAGGCCGACTTCGCCGGCTGCGCACCGGCGCCCTTCGTCGCCTTGAACCACGCAGCGCCGAGGTCCTGCCAGACGCTCGCCATCTGCGGGATGTTCGGCATCGGCACGCCGCCCGTCCCTGCCTGGCCGAACTGCGCCAGCACCGGGTCGTGCACCTGCTTGCCGGCAACGGTGTTCGCCGGATAGCGGCCGTTCGCGAGCGCAAGCGCGAGCTGCGCCGCCGGGGTCGTCAGGTAGTTGGACACGAAGTCCTCAGCGAGGCCGCCGACACCGTGCGGGTCCGCGTACTTCGTGACCATCGCGCCCTGGACGCCGAGGAACGGCACGGACGCATCGACGATCTTCGGCACCTGGATGATCTTGAACTTGATGCCGCTCTGCTCGAGGACCTGCGAGGCCCACGGACCCGTGATGTAGAACGCCGCCTGCTTCTTGAGGAAGGCGTCCTGCGCCGTCGAGTACGTGAGAGCCGAGTTGATCAGGCCCTCCTTGTTCCACTTGTCGATCAGGTTCGAGTTCTTCAGGAACGCCTTGTTCGCGACGCCGATGTTCGACGGGTCGAGATTGCCGGCGCTGTTGGTGCCGAACACGTAACCGCCGAGACCGGAGAAGAACGGATACATGTGGTACGCGTCGTAGCCCGAGCCCTGCTGGACCGCGATGCCGAACGAGGCGTGCACCTTCTTCTTGTACGCGAGTGCCTCCTGCTCGAGCTGCGCGAAGGTCTTGGGGACCTTGACGAGGCTCGTGTTCACGACGAGGCCGATGTTCTCGACCTGGGTCGGAACGCCGTAGAGCTTCTTGACGGCGAGGCCGTACGAGAACGCGTTGAGCGTGTACGCCGGGAACTGCTTCTTCACGGCTGCGCTCAGGTAGATGGGCTCGACGAGGCCGTTGGCAGCGAGCTGCCCGGTCCAGTCGTGCGCGGCAAGGATGACGTCCGGCGCTGTCGACGCGTCGACCGTGCCGAGCTTGTCACGGATGCTGCCGAAGTCCTGGACGACGACGTTGACCGTGACGCCCGGGTTCTTCGCGGACCACTGGTTGGCGAGCTGGGTGACCGCGTCCTTGCGGTTCTGGTCGACCCAGATCGTCAGCGTGGGGCCCGCTGCCCGGGCGGAATGGATGCTGCCGGCGAGCGCCGCGAGAAAGGCGGCGACGACGACAACGAGAAGCGCGCCCATGCGCTTTCTCGAGCTCATGCTTGACCCTCCTGTACTCCGACAATGATGGCCGACCCGCAGCCTCCGACCCTCGCCCCCGCGGGCGACGAGCCCGAGCTGTAACGCGTGCAAACCGGCATGTAACAGCGCGGGACGCTATGCCTCTGTCACGGGAAAGTCAAGACACGCTGGGCGGTTTCGGTATCCGCCCGCAAACGGCTTGGTAGAAAGCCCGCACCGCCCTCAGGGCGTCTTGCGTCCGAGGACGAAACTTGTTACATACGAGCGGAACATGGCAAGCTTGCGTGAGGTAGCCCGGCGGGCCGGAGTCAGCGTCGCCACCGCGTCCCGCGTCGCGAGCGGCAGCTTTCCGGTCGCCCCTGCGACCCGGGAGCGCGTCGAGCGGGCGATGCGCGAGCTGCTCTACGTCCCGACCGGTCGCAGGTCGGAGACCGGGCTCATCGGCATCCTCGTGCCGGAGCTGTCGAATCCGATCTTCCCCGCCCTCGCGCAGGCGATCGAGACGCGGGCCTCCCCGGACGGGCTCGCGTCAATCCTCTGCAACACCGGTGAGGCGGCCTTCCGAGAGGTCGACTACGTCCACATGCTGCTCGACCGCCGCGTCGAGGGGATGATCTTCATCGCCTGCGAGATGACGAACCTGCGCGGCGAGCACAGCCACTACCTTCGGCTCGCCGACGAGGGAGCCCGGATCGTCTTCGTCAACGGCGCCATCAACACGCTCGACGTGCCGTCGGTGGGGGTGGACGAACGCGCGGCCGGAGAGATCGCGACGCAGTACCTGCTCGACCTCGGGCATGAGCGCATCGGCTTCGTCGCCGGCCTCGAGCATTACCTGCCGACGCAGATGAAGGCGGCCGGCCGGGCCAACGCGCTCGCGGGCGCCGGCATCGACGGCGACGGGCTCATCGCCTATGCGGAGTTCAGCACCGAGGGCGGCGGCCTCGCGCTGGAGAAGCTGCTCGGCCTTCCCGATCCACCGACCGGCGTCATCTGCTCCAGCGACATGATGGCAATCGGCGCATTGCACGCCGCCGCACGACTCGGCTACCGCGTTCCGGAGGAGCTCTCGATCGTCGGCTTCGACGGCATCGACGCCGGCAAGTGGACGGTCCCCGAGCTGACGACGGTGGAGCAGCCGATCGCGCAGATCGCCGACACCGCGGTGCAGACCTTGCAGACGCTCATCGAACAGCCCGGCCGCGCGCTCCCCAGCTCGTACTTTCGCCCTACGCTGCGCGTCCGCGCGTCGACCGCGAAGCCGCGCGCACGCGTCGCGGCTGCTACTCGTTAGGCGCTGCCGCGCAGCGGCGAGCCGTCGAGGCAGTTGCCGTGCCCGACGGCGGCGAGGAACCGGTCGCCGAGGATCCACGTCCAGCGCCCGGACACGGCGACGGCATGCAGGCGGTAGGTCAAGGGACTCGCGCCGGCCTCGACGAACCTGATGGTGACGAGCTTCGCCGTGTGCTGCGGCACACCCCGGACGTCGATCGCGTCGTCCTCGACCGCGAGCACGCGGAACGTCTCCCTGCCCGTTGCGATGTCCGTGCCCATCTCCTTCGAGCACGCGACGTACTGCGCGCGCGTGATGAGCTTCTGATGGCCGGGGTGCAGCTCCATCCACTGCTTGCCCCACTGGCCGTTGACCTCCTCGCGCAGGATGCGCGTCATGAAGACGCCCACGCCTTCGCGCGGTGTCGAGGCGGAGCTCGCGCCGCACCCCGCGCCGAGGATGACGAGGGCGGCGAGCGTCGCGACGCGCTTCACAGGTGCGACGTCAAGCCGGCGCCCGACGCGTCCTCGACGTCTCCCGGCGCCTCGGCGTTGTCGTACCACGAGCGCCAGTAGCGGCCGTCGTCGAGCCCCTGCGCGAAGCGCGAGAGCTTCAGCGGATTGAACGTGTCGCACATGACCGCCAGCTCGTGCGTCTCGTGCAGGCCGATGCTCTTCTCCGCGAGCCCCGGCTGCGGGCCGTGGGGCAACCCCGAGGGATGGAGCGTGATCGACCCGACCTCGACGCCCTTGCGCGACCCGAAGTTGCCGGAGACGTAATAGATCATCTCCTCGGACTGCAGGTTCGAATGGTGATACGGGATCGGTATCGCCAACGGGTCGAAGTCGAGCTTGCGTGGACAGAACGAGCAGATGACGAAGTTCTGGCCCTGGAAGGTCTGATGCGAGGGCGGCGGTTGGTGGATGCGGCCGGTGATCGGCTCGAAGTCGTGGATCGAGAACGTCCACGGATAGAGGTATCCGTCCCAGCCGACGACGTCGAACGGGTGGTAGTCGACGACATACGTCTGGTAGCCGCTGCGCACGCGCACCTTCACGGGGAACTCACCGGTCTCGCGCACCGTGTGCAGCTCCGTCGGAGGATGGATGTCGCGGTGGTAATAGGGCGCGCCTTCCATGATCTGGCCGTAGTGGTTGCGGTAGCGGCGCGGGATCTCGATCAGTCCCGGCGTCTCGAACACGAGATAGCGCTGCGGCCCGCTCGGGTCGAAGCGATACGTCGTCCCGCGCGGGATGACGATGTAGTCGCCCTCCTTGTAGGGGACGTCACCGAAGATCGTCTCCAGCGTTCCCGACCCCTCGTGCACGAAGACGACCTCGTCTCCCTCGCCGTTGCGGAAGAAGTAGTGCATGCGCTGCACCGGCCGGCAGAGGGAGATCTCGACGTCGTTGTTCCACATCAGGAGCCGGCGGCCCGTGATCTCGTCGCCCTCCGGCTCGGAGTCGAACGTCTTGAAGTGGCGGTGGGCGTGCTGCTCCGGAACCCACTCCTCGCGCTCGATCAGCTCGAAGCCGCCGAGCTTCACCACCCGGCACGGCGACTGCAGGTGGTAGAGGATCGACTCGTTGCCGGTGAACCCCTCGAGGCCCATCACCTCTTCGGTGAGGAGCGTCCCGTTGTCCCGGAACTGCACGTGGCGCTTGCGCGGAACGTCGCCGAGGCGCTGGTAGAACGGCATGGCTGAAGCTTAGACCGCGTTGGCCCTGATCCACTGCGTCAGGAAGGGCTCGACGATCGCGTACGCGCCACGCCCGGACCTCGCAACGAGCTCGGCTTCGACGAGCTCGCCGACCGCGCGCTGGATGCTCGAGGCCGCCGGAAGACCGTGGCGCGCCCGATATCCCTCGCTGAGCAGCTGCACTGCGGGCTCGGTGGCGAGCGCCTGCAGGACGAGTCGCTGCGTGCGGGGGATCGTGTCCCACACATAGGTGAAGTGCGCGTTCTCGGCCCGAAGGACGCGGTCCACCGCCCGCTCGAGCGCGCCCGCGGTGACTGCGGCGCCGTCGGGAGTCTCCTCCCAGAGCGCATAGCAAAGCTCCTGTGTCCCGTACGGGTGGCAGCCCGTGATCGCGAGCAGCTCGGCGGTGATCCGGTCGTCGACGCGCTTGCCGGTCGCCTCGAAGCGCCTCTGGATGAACGCGCTGAAGTCGGCCGCTGGAATCGGCCCCAGCTCCATCTGTCGCGCGCTCCTCCAGAACGGTTCGTTCACGTCGTTGAAGAGCGACCGCATCATGCTTCGCTTGCTGCCGAGGTACACGTGTGCGACGTCGGGCTGCAGCTGGAAGACGGCGCGCATGAGCGCAGGCAGACGCGGATCGAGTGCGACCACCTCCTGGAACTCGTCGAAGACGAGTGCGACGCGCCTGCCGCGCTCCGCCGCGAGCTCCGCCGGGAGCTCGAACAGGCGCTCGAGGGTCGCATCGACGTCGCCGGCGTCATGACCGCCGGTGAAGCTGAAGCTGAAGTTGCCGGTCATCGGCTCGACCGTGACCATCGGGCGCACGCGGAGGCTCTCGAAGATCCGGGCGGCGCGATCGCGCGCCCGGAGAAGCGGCGTGGCGATGCCCTCGTAGATCGCCTGCGACAGCTTCGAGGCGAGCTGTTCCTTCGTCGTCACCCGCATGAGGTCGACCTGCGCGACGAGGGCCTCGTCGCTCGCGGCGAGCTCCTGGGCCGCTCGCCAGATCAACGAGCTCTTGCCGTATCGCCGCGGCGCGAAGACGACGACGTTCTGGCCGTTCCGGATGTCCGCCTTCAGCTCGGCGAGATCCCGCTCGCGGTCGGTGAAGCCCTCGTCGAGGGCGACATCGCCGAAGTTGAACGGATTGGCCACGCCGTCAGCATATTACGCCGAGGCGCGTTACGCTAACTTGCGTTACCCACAAGTGCGTTATAGGCTCATGGCCAGCTCGGCCAGCCGCCGCCCCACGGCAGGGGCGAACTTGAACCCGTGGCCCGAGCAGGCCGAGCCGACGACGGCGCGTCCACGGCGGTCGAGGACGAACGTCCGGTCGTCGGTGGACGTGTACAGACAGGTGTCCGTCTGCACCGGCTCCGGGTCCACCTCGGGGAAGCGCTCGCGCACCCACGCCGAGACGCGCTCGACGATCGCGGGGTCCGGCGCCCCGTCGGAGCCCGGGGTGGCCGCCGCGCCGGCGTGGTGCGCACCCGCCTTCAGACCGTGCACCGGGTCGTACAGCGAGTACATCCCGTGCCCGCCGGTGCCGGGGTCCAGGTCGACGATCGACGGCGGAGGCGGGCCTTCGTGGCGGAAGTACGCGACCGTCTCCCGCGTGACGAGCACCGGCACGTCCGGGAACAGCCGCCCGATCCACGGGCCCGCGGTGACCACCACGACGTCCGCGTCGAGATCGTCGAGCGAGTCGACGCGACTGCCGGCCTCGATGCGCGCGCCGGAGACGTCGAGGAAGGCGTGGCGCGCGCGGTCGGCCAGCACGATCCCGGCGTCCGGAGCGAAGAGCGCCGTCCAGCCGTCCGGGAGCACCGCGCCCAGCTCCCGCACGGCGGCCGCGTCGAGGAGGCGGTACTCGACTCCGCATTCGTCGAGGGCACGCGCGGACGTCAGCGACGCGTCGGCGACGAGCTCGACGAGCCCGTACAGGCCGAGCAGCTCCTGCCCGGACTGGCGCTCGAGATCGCGCCACCCCGCGTAGGCCTCTTGCGCAAAGCGAATCCAGTACGGATCGGGGTAGGCGATGCGGAAGATGCGCGAGCGGCCGTGACTCGAGCCGCACGTATGGTCGAGCTCGAACTGCTCGTGCACCGTGACATCCCCACCGCGCTCGCTCAGCGCCCAGGCGGCCGCGCAGCCCATGACGCCGGCGCCGACGACCGCAAATCTCATACGGCGAGGATGTCGCCGGGATAGAGACGCGTGTTCGCGGCGGCGTGGGCAACGAGCCGCTCCCAGTCGATGCCGGGCGGCCTCTCCTCGTCGGGCGTCGTCACGACCGGCCCGAGCGACAGCGCGAAGTCGCGTGCCTTCGCACCGTCGAGCGCGGGAGCGACCCATTCCACCATCGGCGTGAATCCGCCGATCCCGCCGTCGGCGTCGACGATTGCGGCGATGCGCCGCACCGGGACGACGTCCTCGGCGCCGACGGGAGCGTGAACGACGTCGTCCGCCGCGCGGATCGCCGCCGGGTTTGCAAACACGAAGTCGCCCGTCTCGTCGAAGAGCCGCACCGAGGGCGGATGGAGCACGGGCGCACGGAAGACGATCTCGTCGAGCGGATACTTCGCGTGCTCGCGCGCGAGGCCGCCACCGCTGAAGAACGCCTGCAGCGTCTGCGCCGCCAACTGCACGACGACGTCGCCGTCGATCCGCCCCGGCCAGCCGCGCTCGAGCGCGAGATCCGTCGGAGAGAACATGCAGAGCCTCATTCCCCGGGCTCCGTGTGCACGACCACGTCGGCGATCTCCGGGAGTCTCAGCCGGATGCGCTCCTCGATCTCGCTCGCCCGTGCGTGCGCGTCGGCGAGCGCGTGACCGGAGCCGAGGCGCAGCGTGAAGTGGGCGACGAGCCCGTCGTCGGTGTCGAGGAAGCGAAGGTCGTGCGGCTCCACGCCTGCGACTTCGCGGACGACCGCGCGCACCGAGGCGGCGTCGCCGGAGACCTCGGCGGCGCCCGCCGTCTCGGCGAGCGGCTCGAGATGCGTCTGCACCGTCGAGACCTCGGGCACCGACTCGATGATCGCGCGCTCGACCTGCTCCGCAATCGCGTGCGCCTCCTCGAGCGAGAGCTCGCCCGGCAGCTTCAGGTGGAGCGAGAGCTCGGTGCCGCCGTCGACCGAGAGCACGCTCACGTTGTGCACCTCGCGGACCTGCGGGACCGCGAGCGCTGCTGCATGCGCACGCTCGCGCACGGCGGCCTCGCTCTCGAGCGGCTCGACGTGCACGACGACGTCGGCCTCCGGCACAGCGCCCTGTACGGCACGCTCGACCGCATCCGCCGCGGCGTGACCCTGTCCGACCGCCGCGTCGGGCGAGACGCCGATCACGACGTCGGCGAAGTGCCGGCCCGCAGCCTGACGCATTCTCAGGCGCCTCAGGTCGACGGTCGGCCGGAGGTCGACGATCGCCCTTCGCGCCGCCTCCTCGGCGACGGCCGGGGCGAGATCCATGAGGACGTCGACGTTCCGCCGCATCAGCCGGACGGCGGCGAACAACACGATCACCGCGACGAACAACGCCGCGACCGAGTCCGCGTTGCCGTATCCGGCGCGTACGAGCAGGAGACCGGTCAGCACCGCGACGGAGCCGCCCAGGTCGCTCGCGAAGTGCAGCGCGTTGGACGCGATCGCGGCGCTGGCGTACCGGCGTGCGACGCGCGCCGACGCGACCGTACGCCCGACGTCGACGACGATGACGACGCCGATGACGAGGAGCGCCCACCACTTCGCCTCGACGGGCGCGTGGGCGCCTCCCGTCAACCGCACGATCGCGCGCCAGACGATCGCCGCGCTCGCAAGGACGAGGATCGTCCCTTCGCCGAGCGCCGCCAGGTGCTCCGCCTTGCCGTGACCGTACTGGTGCCCGGGATCTGCCGGCTTGCCGGCGACGCCGACGGCGAAGAACGTGAGGAGCGCCGCAACGAGGTCGGTTCCCGAGTGCGCCGCCTCGGAGAGGAGCCCGAGGCTGTGCGTCAACAGGCCCGTCGTCAGCTTGAGCGCGATGAGCGCCACCGCCGCGAACACGGAGAGGAGCGCAGTGCGTCGCTGCGCGGTCATGGGCGAAGAGTATGGAGCGGGAAGGCTAGAGATTGCCCCGAAGGGCTTGCTCGCGCTCGATCGCCTCGAAGAGGGCCTTGAAATTGCCCTCGCCGAAGCTCGTCGCCCCGTGGCGTTCGATCACCTCGAAGAAGAGCGTCGGCCGGTCCTGCGCCGTCTTCGTGAAGATCTGCAGGAGATAGCCGTCCTCGTCGCGATCGGCGAGGATCTTGTGCCGCTGCAGGTCGTCGTAGTCCTCGGCGATCTCGCCGACCCTCGCGACGACGTCGTCGTAATAGGAGTCGGGCGTGTCCAGGAAGATCATCCCGTGCTCCTTCAAGGTCTCGACCGTGCGCACGATGTCGGTCGTCCCCATCGCGATGTGTTGCGCACCCGCGCCGCCGTAGAACTCGATGTACTCCTCGATCTGACTCTTGCGCTTGCCTTCGGCCGGCTCGTTGATCGGGAACTTGATCTTCCCCTGCCCGTCCGACATGACCTTCGACATCAGCGCGGAATACTCGGTCTGGATCTGGTCGTCGCCGAAGTGGAGGATGTTCGTCATCCCGAACACGTTCTCGTAGAACTCGACCCAGTAGTCCATCTTTCCGAGCTCGACGTTCCCGACGACGTGGTCGATGCTCGTCAGCCCGAGGCCGCCGCTGCGCTTCCCGTTGCTCGACACCGAGACGAAGCCCGGCTTGAACGGGCCGGCGTAGTCGCTGCGGTTCACGAACGTGTGGATCGTGTCCCCGTACGTCGCGATCGCAGCCGTCTCGATCGTGCCGAACTCGTCCTCGATCTTGCTCGGCTCGGAGACGCCGCGCGCGCCTCGCTGCACCGCCTGACGGTACGCCTCGGTCGCGTCGGGGACGGTCAGCGCGATGTCGCGCACGCCGTCGCCGTGCTTCGCCTGATGACGCGTGATCTCGTGCTCCTCGCGCAGCGGCGACGTGATGACGAACCGAATCTCTCCCTGCTCGAGCACGTACGACGCGCGGTCCCGCACGCCGGTCTCCGGGCCGGCGTACGCCGTGCGCGTGAATCCGAGCGCGCGCTCGTAGAAGTACGCGGCCTGCTTCGCGTTGCCGACCCAGAGCTCGAGGTAGTCCCATCCGAGCAGCGGCATGAAGTCTTCGGCCATGGGGCGGATTCTATTCCCGCGGGACGGCGACCGGCGTCCTCCGCCAGATCCGTTCGAGCGCGATTCCGGCGAAGATCAGGACGCCGCCGGCGATCTCGAGTGGATGCAGCGTCTCCGAGAGCAGGACGAGCGCGAAGAAGACGGCGAAGAACGGCTGCAGGTTCCCGAACAGCGACGCACGCGCCGGCCCGACGCGGTCGATCGCGGTGAACCAGAGGATGTTGGTCAGGAAGAGAGGGCCGACAACCGCGTAGCCGAAGCCGAGCCAGACCTTCCAGCCGAACGCGAAGTGCTGCGACGACACCTGCGGGATGCTGACGAGGGCAAGCGGGATCCAGCCCACCGCGAGCACGAGGGCGCTGATCCGGAAGGGCGAGTAGCTCCGCATCAACGGCCGGATCGCGACGGTGTAACAGCTCCAGGTGAATGCAAGCCCGATCGCGAGCAGGTTGCCGCCGAGGCCGCTCGAGAAGTCGCCGCCGCTGGCGGCGGCGATCAGCCCGACCCCACCGAACGTGATCGCCGCCCCGAGCCAGAACGCGTTCGACAGGTGCTCGAGCCCGAGCGTGACCGTGATCAGCGCGATGAAGACCGGCGTCGCCCCGAGCAGAAGCGAGACCGTCGACGCCTGGGCGAGCTTCAGCGCGTACACGAAGCAGAGCTGGTTGAGGAAGAGCGCGAGCGCGGCGACGAGGACGAGCGGGAGATCGCTGCGCGCGATGCGGAACGACCGTTCCCGTCGGTACGTGAAGATCCAGAACAGCGAGGTGGCGGCGAAGTAGCGGATCGTCCCGTACGCGAGCGGGTGCCAGCCGTGGAGGATGACGTAGCGCGTCACCGTCACGTTCAGCGCCCACAGGAGGACCGTTCCCAGCAGCATCAGGTCCACCGGCGTCACTCGGCGCATGTTCGCGAGCCTAACGTCCGTTAGGGTTCCTCCATGGCCGAGCCAACGACCGCGGACGTCGACGCCCTCGTCGGGCCTGCGACGCCGCACTTCGCCTATCAGCTTCGCGCGCGCGTGCGCGAGCTCGTCCGCGACCTCGACGAAGGCCACCCGGTGCGGCGGTACGCCGAGGAGAAGATGGAGCTGCTCGACCGGCTCGGGTACGCGTCCTCGAAAGCCGAGGAGGGCGGGCGCGAGCCACGCTCGCGGGCCGGCTGGTCCGGGCTGCCCAGCTCTGCGCCGGCGGACGAGCCGCTGCCGCGCGGGCGATGAGCCTCGACGGGTCCTCGGTGCTCGTCACCGGGGGAACGCGCGGGATCGGGCTCGCGATCGCACACCGCCTCGTGCGCGACGGCGCGGGCCGCGTCGTCCTCGGCTACCTGCGCAACGACGCCGCCGCCGAGAGCGCCGCGGCGGAGCTCGGCAAGGCCGGCGTCACGGTCGACCTCGTGCGCGGGAACGTCGCCTCCGAGTCGACCGTCGAGAAGCTCGCGGCCGCCGGCCCCTATCGCGTCGTCGTGCACAACGCGGCCACGGGCGTCGTCCGACCCGCCCTCGAGACCGAGGACAAGCACTGGGACTGGACGATCAACGCGAACGCGCGCTCGCTGCTCGCGCTCGCGCGCGCGACCGCGCCGGCGATGGAGCCCGGCTCGGCGATCGTGGCCATCTCGAGCCTCGGCGCGCAACGAGTGCTCGACAACTACGTCCTGATCGGGACGTCGAAGGCGGCGCTCGAGTCCGTGGTGCGCTACCTCGGCGTCGAGCTCGCCCCGCGAGGGGTCCGCGTCAATGCCGTCTCGGCGAGCGTCGTCGACACCGAGGCGCTCGCGTTCTTCCCGAACAAGGACGAGATGCTCGCGACGGTCGACCGCACGCCCGCGGGGCGCCTCGTGGAACCCGCCGACGTCGCCGCGGCCGTTTCCTTCCTCTGCTCCGGCGACGCGGCGATGGTGTGCGGCCAGACGCTCGTCGTCGATGGCGGCTTCTCCCTTCGGGCATGACTTGAGTGCAATGAGACGCGTTCACTTCACACGTAACTCGAGGCCGTAGGCCGGACGCGATGGAGCCCACCGACGTCAACCGGCGGATGTTCGACGAGGTGCACCGCCGCCGCGGGGACGCACGAACGTCCCTCCCGCCGATCGTGAAGCAGACGCTCGGCGACCTGACGAAGAAGAGCGTGCTCCATCTCAACTGTCGCTCCGGCGAGGGGAGCGCAGAGCTCGCTGAGCAGGGCGCAGTCGTCACGGCGATCGACCTGGACGAATCGCTCGTCGACGCCGCGCGCGAACGGTGGCCCTCGATCCTGTGGATCGCCGCCGACGCGCAGGCCCTGCCCGCCAATCTGCGGCGCGCGCGCTTCGATCTCGTGTACTCGCCGGAAGGCGTGCTCGGGGGCCTGGTCGACGTCGACGCCTGGGCCGCGGGACTCGCTGCTGCGCTGCGCAGCCGAGGCGAGCTGCTCGTGTTCGACGACCACCCCGTCTCGCTCTGCGTCGACGGCCTGCTGCGCTGGCATGCCGACTACTTCGACGACGGGATCGTCCGGATCGGCCGCCTCGTCAGCTCGCTCGTGCGCGCGGGATTCCGCGTCGAGGCGCTCGAGGAGTATCCGCTCGACGCCGGAGGACGGCGGCATGACCGCCGCATCCCGGGCTCGTTCCTGCTCTACGCCACACGTAACTAGAAACTAGAGACGCAGCGCGCGGCCGACCGCGGCGCGGGCGATCGTCGTCGCCATCGCCGGGTTCTCTTGCAGGCGCCGCAGCGAGTACGCGTACCACTGCTCGCCGAACGGCACGTACACACGCAGCCGGTGGCCCTCGGCCACGAGCGCGTGGGCGCGGTCCTCGCGCACGCCGAGCAGCATCTGGAGCTCGGGCACGTCACGCTTCAGCGCTTCGCCGATGAGCCGCTCGTCGTGGGTCGCGACCGCGACGCGCGCGCCTGCCTCGAGCAACGCGTCGAGGCATTGCACGAAGCTCGCGCGCACCGAGCCGGCGTCGGTGTACGCGAGCGAGGGCGGCTCGACGTAAATGCCCTTGCACAGGCGGACGTCCGGCTTCAGGTCGGCGAGCGCACGGACGTCCTCGAGGGTGCGCCGCAGATACGCCTGCAGGACGACGCCGACGTTGTCGTGCCCGGCCCCGCGCAGCTCGCGGTAGAGCCGCAACGTCGGGTCGGTGGTCGTCGAGTCCTCCATGTCGATGCGCACGAAGCGGCCCTGCGCCAGTACCTGGAGCATGTTCTCCATGCACAGCTCGTAGGAGAGCTCGAGGCCAAGCGCGGTGAGCTTGACGCTGACGTTCGCATCCAGATGCTCGCGTTCGATCGCGTCGAACACGTCGAGGTACGTGCGCGCGATCGCCCGCGCGGCGTCGGCGTGCGCGGTCTCCTCCCCGAGCACGTCGATCGTCGCGAGCATTCCCCCGGCGTTCAGCCGGCGGACGACGGCGACCGCGTCTTCGAGGGTCGAGCCGGCGATGTAGCGGGAAGAGAAGAGCTGCACCACCGGCCTCGGCACCGCCGGCAGGAGACGGACGAGCGCGCGGTCGAGCAGCAACCCGGTGCTAGCGCTCGCGCATGAAGCCCTGGCGCGCGGCGCTGACGAGCGCCACCGCCTCGGGAAAGAGCACGCGCATGGCGTCGCGGAGAGCGATCGCCTGCTCGTCGACGCTGCCGTGGGTCTCCACCTGCGAGAGCGCCGCCGAGGTCAGCTCGACGGCGGTGTTGAGCGTGAGCGTCGCGAACTGCTCGCGCTGTGCCTCCTGCACGTTCTCGGCCTGCTGCTCCGCAAACTCGCGCAGGCTGCGCATGAGATCCTCGGGATCGCCGCCGAAGGGAAATCCGCCTTCCATCGGAGTTACTCTAGGCGAGCGGGATCGTGTGCCGCGCGATGACCTGTTCGGCGAGCTCCTCCACCGCGGGGAGAGCCTGCTGCAGCGCGTTCGCAAAGGGCGAGCCGGACTCGTCTCCGAGCGTCTGCTCGAGCCGGCGGGACGCCGCCCCCAGTGCGTCGAGGTACTCCGTCGTGGCGATGCGGGGCTGCGGCCGCAGCGTCTCGGCGAGCGCCGTCGCCGCCGCCTCCGCCTCCTCGATGCCCTCGGGCGCCTCGGTGACGCGCAGCTCCGCGAGCCGCGCGCGCAGCTCGTCGAGGTGACCGCCGCCGGCCGTCTCCTCCGCAACCTCGCACAGCGCGACGAGCGAGACGGCGTCGTGCACGGCCTGCCGCGACGTGATCGCCGCGCCCTCCTCGTCGAGGGAGAGCCAGGCGCCCGACTCGTAGGCGCACAGGTAGACGCGCGCCCCCCCGAGCAGCTCGGCGACGAGAACGCCGGTGACCTGCTCCCCGGGTCGCGCCGCGGCCGCGGCGATCCGCTCCAGGTCGTCCACCGATGCCATGATGAGCAGTGTGTCCGAAGTAACCGCGCGCGAGCTCTTTGCACCGCTCGGCCCGACGTACGACCGCTATGCGCGACTGCTCTCCTTCGGACAGGACCCGCGGTGGCGGCGCTTCCTCGTCTCCCGGGTTCCCCGGACCGCGGGACGGGTGCTCGATGTCGCCACGGGGACGGCGGCGGTCGCGATCGAGCTCGCCAAGGGAGCACCGGGTCGCACGGTCGTCGGCCTCGACCAGAGCCCGGAGATGCTCGCGGCCGGCCGCGCGCGCGTCGAGCGGGCCGGGCTCGCCGACCGGATCGAGCTACGCCAAGGGCGCGCGGAGTCGCTCCCGTTCGCCGACGGCGAGTTCGATGCGCTCACGTTCACGTATCTGTTGCGCTACGTCGACGATCCGCTCGCGACCATGTGCGAGCTCGCACGCGTCGTGCGGCCGGGCGGAGTTGTCGCAATGCTCGAGTTCGACGTTCCGCGCGGGGTGTGGCGCCCGCTGTGGGAGCTGTACGTGCGCGTCGGGCTACCGCTCGCCGGGGCGGTCGTCTCGCCCGCCTGGCGAGAGGTCGGTGGGTTCCTCGGCCCGAGCATTCGCGCGTTCCACGAGCGCGTGTCGCTCGAGCAACTGTGGCGCGACGCGGGGCTCGACACCGTGCGGGCACGGCGCCTCAGCCTCGGCGGGGGCGTGGTCGTGTGGGGCATCCGCCCGTGAGCTCGGACGTTCGCCCCGCGTTCTATGCGCTGCGCTCGGGCGGTTGGCGCGATTACGTCACCCTCCTGCATCCGCCGTACACGTTGTGGCATCTCTCGTATGCCGCGCTCGGCGCCGCCGTTGCGCCGCACATGCATTGGCGAATCCTCTGCTGGACCGTGCTCGCATTCCTCCTCGCGATGGGCATCGGTGCGCATGCGCTCGACGAGATGAAGGGCCGGCCGCTCCAGACACGCATCCCCGACCGTGTGCTCGTCCTCCTCGCTGCCTGGTCGATCGCGGGGGCGTGCGTGATCGGAATTCACGTGGCGATCTACACGACCTGGTGGTTGCTCGCGTTCATCGCCTTCGGCGCCGCGATCGTCGTCGCATACAACCTCGAGCTCTTCGGCGGCGCGCTGCACACGCCTTTCTGGTTCGCGGCCGCCTGGGGATCGTTCCCGGCGCTGACCGGCTTCTTCGCCTCGGCGCGCACGATCCGCGCCGAAGCCGTCGCGATCGCCGGATTCGCCTTCGTCACGAGCATCGTGCAGCAGCGCCTGTCCGTCGACGTCCGCTTCGCACGCAGGAACGCGGGCGATCCGGCGCAGGCGCGCACCGCCGAGTCCGCGCTGAAGCTGCTCGCAACGTCGATGCCGCTCCTCGCGGGAGCGTTGCTGCTCGCCCGTTGGCATTGAACCTTCGCCGGTGTCGGACACCTGGGGTGTCTGAGATCCGCGCTACTACACTGCAGCGATGTCCCTGACGACGGGATTCGACATCGGATTCGCGCTCTCGGTGGGAGTCGCCGGCCTTGCGCTCACGGGCGCCGCGCTCCGATTCCTCGGCCGCATCGCCCTCGTCCTGATGAGCCTGCTCGTCCTCGGCGGCGCAGGCGCCGGCTGGGTCACGTTCGCGCTCCGCCACGACCATCCCCGCGACCTCGCGCTCGCGGCCGGCGGAATGACGGGCAGCGCGCTCGCCTGCGGCGCGTCGCTCGTCGTCGCCTGGGCGCTCGCGCGCGCAGCCGAGACAGAGGCGCACGTCGCCGCTGCACAGGAGCGCCTGCACGCGCTCGTCAGCCAGGAGGCGGACGACCGGGCGGCAGAGCTCGAACGGACGCTTGCGCGCGCCCGCGCGGACTCGATCTCGCTGCTCGCGGACGAAGAGCGGCGCATCTCCGAGGAGCGCCGGGTCGCGTTCGGCGAACGCGAGCGCGAGCTCGTCGCTTCGCTGACGAGCGCCCTCACCGAGACACAGGCGCAGGTGTCGCAGCGGCTCGTGGACTGGAAGAAGGACCTCGACCGCGCTGCGGACTCGACGAAGGAGCGCCTCGCCGAGCTCGCGGAGCGGCAGAAGCAGCTCCTCGCAGACGCCCGTGCGCGCCTCGACGCGGACGCCGAGCGCCTCGCGGCGGAGAGCGAGGCGCAACGCGAAGGGCTCGCCCGGCTTCGCGCCGAGCTGGACAAGGCGCTCGAAGAGCTCCTCGCCTCGGCGCACACCGAGGTCGAGGCCGAAGCGTCCGAGCGCCGGCGCGCGCTGCACGAGCTCGAGGAACGGATGCGACGTCGCGAGAAGGAGCTGATGGAGCGGATCGAGCGCGAGGAGGTCGAGGCCGCGCAACGCATTCGTACGGGCTTCGAAGACGTGCAGCGGCGCCAGATCGAGCAGCTTGCACGCACGGTCGAGCGCGCGACCGCGGCCTATGCGGACGAAGGGACGCAACAGTTCGCCGCGCTCGTGAAGTCGAGTCGCGAGGATGCCGCACGACGACTCGCGCGCGAGCTCGATCGGGCAGTCGAGACGTTCGCGCGCGAGGCCGAGGTCGTGCTCGCCGAACGGCTCGCGCACGTCGGCGACGCCGGCGCGCAACGGCTGGAGCGCAAGCTCGCGGATGCGGCCAACTCGCTGGAGCGTCAGCGCGACGAGTGGATGTCCGGCCTCGACGACCGGATCGGCGAGCTGGAGCAGGACGTTCGCCGCCGGCTGGAAGAGCTGGGCGCGGACGCCGACGCGCAGCGTGCGGTGCTCGAGGCGCGGCTCCAGGAGCTGCTGCGGCGCATCGATGCGACCGCCGCGGTTCACAGCCCGTAGGGCTCCTTCCCGCGCTCGTCACCCACGGTGGGTGACTCCGATCCCTCAAAAGGGGCTAAGCGCCCTTCGAGCGGATGACGATGGAGAGGACGGTTCGCCACATCGTTTTGCTCGAAAGGAGTTTCGAATGGTCAGCACGATCAAGATGCGTCTCGCTCGGGAGGAGAGCGGTTTCACCCTCATCGAGCTGCTGGTGGTCATCGTCATCCTCGGCATCCTCGTTGCGATCGCGGTGCCGTCCTACCTCAGCTTCCGCGGCAACGCACAGGACGCCGCCGCCCAGTCCAACGTCCGCTCCGCC
>DATAMX010000186.1:0-23079 GCA_036260475.1 Gaiellaceae bacterium
GGCGGAGCGGACGTTGGACTGGGCGGCGGCGTCCTGTGCGTTGCCGCGGAAGCTGAGGTAGGACGGCACCGCGATCGCAACGAGGATGCCGAGGATGACGATGACCACCAGCAGCTCGATGAGGGTGAAACCGCTCTCCTCACGGGCCAGGCGCGTCTTGATCGTGCTGAGCATTTTGAAATCTCCTCTGACGGGGTCGATTGGCGCGAAGCGCCTGCCAGATGGCTATCGGCGCCCTGCTCGCCCATCCCGAGGGGCCAAAAGGGTGATCGTGTCCCGATGTTCATCCCCCACGGTGGGGGATGCCCGGGAGCCGGGGCTACGAGAGCACGCGCTCGAGCGCGGCCCGATCCCCCGGCTCTCCGTGGGCGGGGAGCACGAGCTCGACCGGGAGGTCGAGCAGGGGGCGGAGCCGCCGCACGACGTCGTCGCGCGTCACGTGCTTGCGGCCTCCGAGCTGGATGTCGAGGCCCTCGCCGAAGTCGGAGAGCGAGTCGCCGGTGACGATCGCGCCGATCGACGGCAGCCAGAGCACGAGGTCGTTGTCCTCGCGGCCTGCGTAGGCGTGGATGCCGAACGGCCACGCTCCGGGACCGTGGAAGTGTCCTTCGCCCTCGCCTGCACGCAGCCAGGCGAGGTCCTCGCTCTCCATGCCGCGTACGCGGTCGGGGTCGATGCCGAACTTCTCGACCCAGTCCTCCCAGGTGTCCGCGGGCGGCGTGTGCACCGGAAGGCCGAGCCGGCGGGCGTCGCGCTCGTGGTACGGCGCGGTCAGGACGACGGCGGTCGCCCGTTCGAGCAGCTCGGAGGGGACGGAAAGCGGGTCGAAGAGGAGGAGCTCGTCGCCGGTCTCGATCGCGTACGACGAGACGAGCTCGGGCCACCACTGCTCGTCGTTCCAGTCCGGGTGCGGCGACTGCCACTGCCAGACGCCCGGACGCAGCTCGCGCACGTCGCGATCCTACGCCGGGAAGCGCGGATCGTCGCGGATGGAGGCGAAGTCCTCCTCCGTCCGCGCGGATGGGAGCAGGCGCGGCCGGCGCTCGAGCGCGACGGTCAGCTCGTCGAGCGCGCGCTCGCGGTTGCCTGCACGGGCCTCGACGCAGGCGAGGTGGTAGTGGATCGCCGGCAGGTCGGCCTCGGCGATCGCGTCCTCGAGGATCGTGCGTGCGGTGTCCCAGTCCTCGACGTTCCGCGCCGGCAGCGACGGGAAGATGTACTCCCACGAGGAGATCTCGTGCGCGCCGGGCATGCCGCCGATCGCGAGCACGGTCGTCCCCGCCTCCTGCGCGATCGCGTGCCGGCGCTGCTTCGGGTCGTCGAGGAAGACGAGCGTGCCGGCGGGCGCGTCCACCTCCTCGCCGTCGACCGTGAACGTCGCATGCCCGGAGACGACCGCATAGACCTCCTCGTGCCCCGACGGCTCCTCCGTGTGGTCCTCGACCACCTCGTCGCCCGCCTCGGCCGCCGTGTACGCGTTGATGCCGAACGCCGTGACGCCGAGCGCCTTGCGCACCGGCTTCCACACGAGGGTGCCGAAGACGGGCACGCCCTCGACCTCGTCCAGCCTCAGGATCTTCACGCCGTCTCCTCGCGCAACGCCGTCAGAACGACCGGGTCGATCGTGTCATTCCCGTGCACCCGCTCCTCGAGGTTGGCCACCCCCGCCCAGGCGTCGAGCGAGTCGTAGCCGAGACGTTCGAGCCGCCGGCGCACCTCGTCCGCGAGCGCGCCCTCGAGCGGGATCCACTCGCCGGGCGGGGTCCTGCCGAACAGTCGGTCGTGGAGCTCGTACAGACGGCACAGCTCGTCGATCGGCGCCTCGTGATCGTCGACGCGCAGGTCCACGAGGACGTCGGACATCCGTCCGTACCCGCCGTCGCGCTCGACGACGAGGAGCGACGCCGATTGCTGCCCGCGCCGGTCGCCGCCCGCCGACTGCGCGGCGGCGAGGCAATCCAGCAGCCGTTCGGCGAGCGGGCGCCCCGTGCCTGCCTCGAACGTCTCCGCGAGGGCGTCCACGGTCTTCGAGCCGACGAGGATGTTGCCCTGCGCCGCGTAGCCGTCGCCCGTACGGTGCCCGGCCCAGTCCATGCACTTCGGGCCCGTCCATGCCGCCGCGGCGCCTGTCGCGTCGACGATCCCGAGCTGGCGCTCTCCGCGGCCCTCGTCCGCGCCGACGAGCCGCTCCACCACCTCGGCAGCGCCCAGTCCCGCACGCAGGAGCGCGAGGCCGGCGGGGCCGTAGCGTGGATTCGCATACGCCTGCGTGGCGATCGCGCCGGCGTCCGGCTCGGCCCACGGCACGACCGAGCCGACGGCGAGGAACTTCGACTGCACCGCCACGCCCCATTGCCTCGCCTCGCGGTCGTGCGCGACGAGCGAGAAGGTCATCCGTACGTCAGCTCGGTGAGGTCGAGCTCGAGCAGGTCGGTGCGGTCGGCCGGCACGACGACGCACGACACCTCCGGCCGCGCGAGCGCCGCCTTCACCTCCTCGGCCGAGCCGGCACGCACGACGACCGGCATGCCCTCCTCGAACGCCCGTCGCAGCTCGGCGACGTCGACCGCGTCGACGACGAGCGCTCCGGCCACGTCGAGCTCGCCCTCGCCGGCGAGCTCGGGCACGCGCCGCCCGGTCGCGCCGAACCAGCGTTCCCTCATACCGCGATCGAGCCGCCCGGCTCCAGCCGCTCGACGGTCACGCCGGCCGGCACGTCGAGCTGGTCGGGCGTGCCGGTCAGCAGCCCGAACGTCCCCCAGTGGCAGGGGACGACGCGCCTGACGCCGAGAAGGTCGATGGCGACGGAGGCTTCCTTCGGACCCATCGTGTAGTGGTCGCCGATCGGGATGACGGCGACGTCGGGCTCGTAGATGCGGCCGATGAGCTGCATGTCGCCGAACACGCAGGTGTCGCCGGCGAAGTAGATCCGCTTGCCGTCCTCCGTCGTGACGACGAATCCCGAGGGCTCGCCGCCGTAGGAGCCGTCCGGCGCGCTGCCGGTGTGGAAGGCGTTCACGACCGTGAACTCGACGCCGTCGACGTCGACCGTTCCGCCCTTGTTCGGGGCGGGCAGCTTGTCGTCTGGGACGCCCTGCTTGCCGAGCCAGCCGGACAGCTCGACGATCGCGACGACGGTGGCACCGTGCTTCTTCGCGATGTCGACCGTGTCGCCGACGTGGTCGCCGTGCCCGTGCGTGACCGCGACGATGTCGGCGCGCTCGGGCTCGCGCTCGTTCTCGGGGCACTTCGGGTTGCCGTTCAGGAACGGATCGACGTAGATGCGCTTTCCCGCCGCCGTGTCGAGGCGGAAGGCGGAGTGCCCGAGCCAGGTGAGCGTTGTCTCTGCCATTGCGGGAGGCTAACAACGCAGTCCGGTGCCGGGTTCCAGTCGTTCAGCCCTTGCTTCCGAATCTCGCCCGGCTCGGGTACCTGCTCCGGCGAACCTTCAAGAAGGACCGTCCGATGCGGCCACGAACCTTTCGGGATGAGCTCTCGCCTGCTCGCGCCCGGGATCGCGCTGGCCGCGATCGTCGCGGACGCGAGCGGTGCTCACGGGCTCGCCTCGTGGCTTGTCCTGCTCGCCCTCCCGGCGGCCGCCGCCGCGGCGTTCGTCGCCCTGAGCGACGTCCTCGGCGGCGAGGGCAGACGGCTGCAGGCCTTCACCTCCATGCTCGCCCTCGTGCTCCTCGTCGCCGGCTCCGCCGTGCGGGAGGGCGCGCCCCGCGGCGCATCGGTCCCGGCGCTCGCCGTGAGCACCGTCGTCATGGCCCTCCTCTTTTACGCAGTGCCCGCGCTGGCGTGGGTGCTCGAGCCGCTGAAGTCGGTCAGAACGGCAAGGCCGACGCCGCGTGCCTCGCGAGCGTGATCAGCGGCCCGACCGCGATCAGGGAACCGACCGACACGACGAGCGCCGAGCCGACTGCGACGTGCAGCAGCGTCTCGCGGGGCGGTGAGCCGCCGGCGGCGACGGCGAGCTCGGGCCCGCGCATGTAGATCGCCCGCACGACGCCGAGGTAGTAGTAGAGGCTCACGAGCGTTGCGAGCACGCCGACGATGACGAGCCACGTCCAGCCGTGGTCGTACGCGGCTGAGAGGACGTAGAACTTCCCGACGAAGCCTCCGCCCAGAGGCAGGCCGGCGAAGCCGAACATGAAGAACCACATCGCGACGCCGAGGAACGGCCGCTCCCAGCCGAACCCGGCGAGGTTCTCGAGCGTCACGGCGGTGCCGAGCTCGCGTTCCCGGGCTGCGACGATCGCAAAGGAGCCGAACGCCATCGCCGAGTAGGGGACGAGGTAGTACATGAGCGCCCGCCCGCCCAGCGCCGTTCCGGCGGAGACGCCGATGAGGATGAACCCCGCGTGCGAGATGGACGAGTACGCGAGCAGCCGCTTCACGTCCGTCTGCACGAGCGCAGCGAGGTTGCCGATGACGAGCGACGCGACCGCGATGCCGGCGAGAGCCCACGTCCACAGGTGCGCCTCCTGCGGGAACGCCGTTCGGATCACCCGGAACGTGAGCGCGAACGCCGCCACCTTCGTCGCAGACGACATGAACGCCGTCACGGTCGTCGGCGCGCCCTGGTACACGTCCGGCGTCCACATGTGGAACGGCGCCGACGACGACTTGAACGCGAGCCCGGCGAGGATCATCGCGAGGCCCAGCACGAGCAGGAGGTCGCCGGACAGGCCGTGCGTCGCGACGGACTGCGCGATCTCGGCGAAGCCGATGCGGTTCGTCGCTCCGTAGACGAGCGCCGAGCCGAAGAGCAGCGCCGCGGACCCGAACGAGCCGACGACGAGGTACTTGAGGCCGGCCTCGAGCGATCCCTCGAGGTCGTAGTCGATCGCGCACAGGACGTAGAGCGCGATCGAGAACCACTCGAGCGACAGGAACATGACCATGAGGTTCGCGGAGCCGACGAAGAACGTCATGCCCGCCGCCGACGCGAGCAGGAGCGCGAAGAACTCCGATTCGTGCTGCCGCACGCGCTCGGCGCCGACGAGGACGGTCGCGAGCGTCGTCGCGCACAGGATGACCTGCGTGAGCGCGGTCCAGCGGTCGCGATAGAAGCTGTCGGCGATCACGCGCCCGCCGTTCGCGCTGTCGACGTACAGCCAGACGGAGGTGACGATGCCGCCGGTCGCCGCCGCCGCCGCGACGGAGACGGAGACCGTGCGACGCCACGCGCCGGGGACGAGGACGGCGCTGAGAAGCGCGATGAAGGATCCACCGAGCAGGACGAGAACCGTCGAGATCGCGAACCAGTCGACGTGCGGCGTGTGGATCATCGGAATTGCTCGTAGACGGCGTTGACGGGGGCGTCTCCCGCGAAGGAGTGGTGCGAGATCCCGGCCGGCCACGCCGAGAGCACCAGGAGCGCAGCGACGAGGGGCACGACGAGCGCGAGCTCACCGGGACGCAGGTCGAGCGCCTCGTCGTGCACCACCGGGCCGCGTGCCTCGTGCAGCGCGGCGGAGATGAGCCTCAGCACGTACATCGCCGCCAGCACGATCCCGGCAGCGCCGATCGCGGCCCACCACCACGCACGCTGGTACGCGCCCGCGAGGATGAGGAACTCCCCTGCAAAGGCGGCGGATCCGGGTACCGCGAGGGAGATGATGCCGACGGTCATGAGCAGCGTCGCGAGCGCCGGACGGCCCTTCGCCATGCCGCCCAGTCGTGCGAAGTCCCCCGTCGTCGTGCGCCGTTCGACCGTACCTGCGATGAGGAAGAGCGACGCCGAGATGAGCCCGTGCGCGACCATCTGCAGCACGGCGCCGTCGAAGCCGAGGTTCGTCCCGGAGAAGAGGCCGATGGTGATCAGGCCCGATTGCGCCATCGACGAGTACGCGACGACGCCGCGAAAGTCGATCGCGCGGAACGCGAGCACCGATCCGTACACGAGGGCAGCCGCGCCGAGCGCGAGGACGACCGTCCGGTAGTACGACGAAGGCTCGGGGAACTTCGTCAGCGCGATGCGCAGCATCCCGTACGTGGCCGCCTTCGCGACGACGCCCGAGAGCACGGCCGTCACCTCGGGCGGCGCCTCCCGGTACGCGTCGGGGAGCCAGCCGTGGAACGGGAAGAGGGGCGCCTTGATCGCGAAGGCGAGCATGAAGCCGAGGAAGAGCCAGCGGCTCGCGCTCGGCGGCGAGTCGACGAGATCGAACGTGCCGACCTTGAGGCCGTACACGATGATCGCGGCGAGCATCACGAGCGAGCCCGCCATCGTGTAGAGGAGCAGCTTGAGCGTCGCGCCGATGCGGTTCGCCCCGCCCCACACGCCGACGAGGACGTAGAGCGGGATCAGCATCGCCTCGAAGAACGCGTAGAAGAGCAGCAGGTCCTGGGCGACGAAGACGCCGACGGTCGCGCCGGTGAGCATGAGCATCAGCCCGAAGTACGCGCGCGGCCGGTCGCGACCGACCCAGAAGCCGTAGCCGATGCACGCCGCCATGACCACCACGGTCAGCCCGGCGAGCCAGAGCGAGAAGCCGTACTCGCCGACGTGGTACGAGACGTGCAGGTCCTTGATCCACGGTGTCCGCTCCGAGAACTGCAGGCCGCTGCGCGCGAAGTCGAAGCGTGCTGCCTGCTCGATCCAGAATCCGACCTCGACGAGGGAGACGAGCACGGCGAGGCTGCCGGTCGCGTAGCGAGACAAGGGCAGGATCCAGATCGCAAGCGCGCCCGCGATCGGGAGCCAGATGAGCACCGACGTGATCGACGAGGTCGTCATCGAACCACCAGGAAGACGACGCCGACGATGGCGAGGCCCGTGCCGAGGAACAGGACGTAGGTGCGCAGGAGCCCGGTCTGGAGCCGGCTCGCCCCTTCGCCCAGCTCGAGCGCGCCCTCCCCGAGATCCGGCCCGGTGGCGAGGATGACCGGCTCTTCGAAGTCACGGCGCAGCCAGGAGGCCAGCGCGGCGGCGGGGCGATAGAAGAGCGCGTCGTACGCCTCGTCGAAATAGAGCTTGTGCTCGAGCGCCCGTTGCACGGCGGGCATGCGAGGGACGGCCACCTCACCGCGGCCGTAGAGCGCCCAGGCGACGCCGACGCCGGCGAGGCCGAGGAGCACGGCGAGCACCGACGCGATCGCCTCCTGCGTGTTCGTCGGCTCCGCCGCCGCGAGGGTGGCCGAGACCGGCTCGAGCCAGTTCGTGAGCGGGTGCCAGAAGGGCGAGAACTGGATCCAGCCCCCGATCACCGCGAGCACCGCGAGCACGCCGACCGGCACGAGCATCGTCAGGGGGCCTTCCTTGCCGCGATGCGCGTGCGCATGTCGGACGGTGTCAGACACCGTTTCGGTGTCTGACACCGAAAAGACGATGAAGTACAGGCGGAACGTGTACAGGCCCGTGAGGAATGCGCCCGCGAGACCGGCTCCCGCGAGGACGACGCCGTACCAGTGGTCGTGCAGCGCGGCGGCGATGATCGAGTCCTTCGAGAAGAAGCCGGAGAAGGGCGGGAGCCCGACGAGCGCGAGCGCGCCGGCGAGGAACGCCCACCGCGTCCACGGCATGAGCTCGCCGATCCCACGCATCTTGCGGATGTCCTGCTCGCCGGAGAGTGCGTGGATCACGAGGCCGGCGGCCATGAAGAGCAGCGCCTTGAAGAAGGCGTGCGTCATCAGGTGGAACATTCCGTTCGCGTACGCACCGACGCCCGCGCCGAGGAACATGTAGCCGATCTGGGACATCGTCGAGTAGGCGATCACGCGCTTGACGTCGGTCTGCACGAGCGCGATCAGGCCGGCGACGAGCAGCGTGAGCGCGCCCATGCCCGCGGCCACGAGCTCGACCGTGCGCGCCTGCTCGAAGATCGGGTGCGTGCGCGCGATGAGGTAGACGCCGGCGGTGACCATCGTCGCGGCGTGGATGAGCGCGCTGACCGGCGTCGGCCCCTCCATCGCGTCAGGCAGCCATGTGTGCAGCGGGATCTGCGCCGACTTCGCCGCCGCGCCTCCGAGCAGGCCGAGGGCGACGAGGTTCACCGCCAGCGGCGACAGGTGCTGCGCCGTGTCGAACGACGTGGCGAACTCGAGCGAGTTCGAGTGGAAGATGAGCACGAAGAACGCGAGCGCCATCGTCGCGTCGCCGACCGCGTTCATGACGAACGCCTTCTTCGCGGCGGCCACCGCGGACGGCCGCTCGTGCCAGAAGCCGATCAGGAGGTACGACGACAGGCCGACGAGGCCCCAGCCGGCGAGGAGCAGCAGCAGGTTCCCGCCCTGGACGAGGAGCAGCATCGAGAAGACGAAGAACGACATGTACGCGAAGTAGCGCCGCTCCTCGTCGTCGCCGTCCATGTAGCCGATCGAGTAGAGGACGATCAGCCCGCCGACGCCGGCGACGATGAGCATCATCATCGTGCTGAGCGGATCGACGAGCACGCTCAAGCCGACCTTGAAGCCACCGCTCTGCAGCCACGTCCACGCGGTGTACGTGATGCCGGCGTGCGCATCCGAGGAACGCAGGGCGAGGAAAGCCCAGAGGGCGCCGCCGAACGCGACGAAGACGCTGAGAGTCGAGAGCCACGCGGCGGCGCGACGGGAGATGCGCGTCCCGCCCAGGAGGATCAGGACGGTGCCGGCGAGCGGGGCGAACAGGCAGAGCCAGGCGCCGTTCCTCATCCGCGCAGCTCCGACAGCCGGTCGACATCGAGCGCGAGGCGACGGCGGTGGATCGCGACCACCAGTCCGAGCCCGACGCACACCTCCGACGCTGCGACCGCCATGACCGCGAGCGCGAAGATCTGCCCGGCGCCGTTGTGCGCATGACGCGAGAACGCGATCAGGGCGAGGTTGCCGCCGTTGAGCATGATCTCGAGCGAGAGCAGGACGATGATCGGGTTTCGCCGCACGAGCACGCCGAGCGCGCCCGTCCCGAAGAGGAACGCGGCGATGCCGAGATACCAGGCGACACCGGGGCCGCTCACGACGCCGAGGCCTCCTCGCCGGAGCGGCGCTGCGTGTGCGATCCGAGGATGACGCCGCCGACCGCGGCGACGAGCAGCACGATGGACGTGATCTCGAACGCGAGCAGGTGGTCGGTGAGGAACAGGCGGCCGATCCACCCCGGCGTCCCGAACGTGCTGTTGACGTGGTCGGAGTGGCTCAGCCGGCCGCCGGCCTTCAGCGCGACGGCGACGATGATCTCGAGGAAGATCGACGCGGCCGCAAGGACCGCTGCCACCGACTGCCAGCTCGGCCCTCCGGCCCAGGGCGTCTCCATGCGCGGCCCGACGTATGCGATGACGAAGAGGAACATCACCATCACCGCGCCCGCATAGACGAGCACCTGCGCGGCGGCGACGAACTCCGCGGACAGCAGCAGGTAGAGGACGGCGAGGGAGCCGAGGTTCCCGATGAGCGCCAGCGCCGAGTAGAACGGGTTGGAGAACGAGACGACGGCGGCGCCGGAGGCGAGGCACGCGAAGCCCGCGCCGACCCACACGATCCACACGACGATGTTCCCTGCCGACGCGAGGATCACGAGTCGGACTTGTAGTAGGGGATCGGCGTGTCGAAGATCGCCGGGTCTGCGATCGGGATCTTCTTCATCGGCTCGGCGAGCAGCATGTCCTTCGTGTAGATCTGGTCGTCGCGGTTGTGCTCGGAGATCTCGAACTCGTTGCCGAGCGTGATCGCGTCGAACGGGCAGGCGAGCTCGCAGTAGCCGCAGAAGATGCAGCGGCTCATGTTGATCTCGTAGATGCGCGCGTAGCGCTCGCCCGCGGAGACGCGGTTGTCCGGCGTGTTCTCGGCGGCGACGACCCGGATGCAGTCGGCCGGACAGGCGGCCGCGCAGAGCGAGCAGCCGACGCACTTCTCCAGCCCGTTGTCGTGCTTCCACAAACGGTGGCGTCCGCGGAACCGCGGGTACAGGGGGCGGCGCTCCTCCGGGTACTGCTGGGTGATCGGCTTCTTCAGGATCTGCCGGAAGGTGACGCCGAACCCCTTGAGCGTGGAGACGGGCTGCGGGCTCACGTCGCCGCCACCACGATCGCGGTCACCAGGGCGTTGACGGTCGCCACCGGCAGCAGCACCTTCCAGCCGAAGCGCATGAGCTGGTCGTAGCGCAGCCGCGGCAGCGTCGCGCGCAGCCAGATGAAGACGAAGAGGCAGCCGAGCAGCTTCAGGAGGAACCAGATCGGGCCGAGATGCCACGGCCCATGCCACCCGGAGAAGAAGAGCGTCACCATCAGCCCGGACAACGTGATGAGGTTGATGTACTCCGCCGTCTGGAAGAGGCCCCAGCGCATGCCGGAGTACTCGGTGTGGTAGCCGGCGACGAGCTCCTGCTCGGCCTCGGGCAGGTCGAACGGCGCGCGGCTCGTCTCGGCGATGCCGGCAAAGAAGAAGACGAGGAGGCCGACGAACTGCGGGACGACGAAGGGCAGCGTCGTTCCCTGGCGGTGCACGATGTCGACGAGCGAGAGCGACCGGCCGAGGATGACGACGCCGAGCACGCTGAGAGCGAGCGAGACTTCATACGAGACGAGCTGTGCGCACGTGCGCATGGAGCCGAGGAGCGAGAACTTCGACTCGGACGCCCATCCGCCGACGATGAACCCGTAGATGCCGATCGATCCGAGCGCGAAGATCAGGAGCAGCGAGATGGGGACGTTGACGACCTCACCGGTCACGTGCCAGTGGTAGATCTTCCAGCCGGATCCCCACGGGATGACCGAGAACGCGGCGAGCGCCGTGAACATCGAGACGATGGGCGCGAGGATGTACGGCGCGTCGATCGCGCTCGACGGGGCGAAGGCCTCCTTGCGGACGAGCTTCACGAGGTCGGCGATCGGCTGCAGCAGCCCGAACGGGCCCGCGCGGTTCGGGCCGTAGCGGTTCTGCAGCCGGCCGAGGCCCTTGCGCTCGAGCCACGTCAGGTAGGCGAACATGACCATGACGAGGTTCACGATGATCGCGGCCTTGATGAGGCTGATCCACCACGGCTCCATCAGGCGCTCACTTCGACCGTGCCGCGCAGGTCGCCCGCGTGCTCGCGTGCGATGCGGACGACGCCTGCGCGCAGGTCCTTCGCGATCCGCGCGCGCAGCTGCACCGATGTTCCGTTGTGCGACACCGTCACCGCCTGCCCGTTCGCGATCCCGCGCGCCTTCGCGTCGTCGCGCGCGAGCTCGACCTCGGCCGCAGGTCGCTGGAACTGGAGCTCCTCGACGCGTTCGACCGCCGGCCCGGAGAAGAGCGGCTTGTAACAGACGAGCCGCAGACCTCCTCGCGCTGCCTCGGGCTCCGGCAGCGGCGGCGCCTCGACGTGCGCGGGTGCGCCGGCGTAGCCGCGGAGCGGCGCCCGCTCGCCGACCTCGCCGAATGCGAGGCCGCCGTAGATGCGCTCCGAGAGCTCGGCGAAGACGGACGGTGCATGCGGGGCGAGCTCGACGCCGAAGCGGGACGCGAGCTGCGACAGCCACGCGAGCTCGTCCGGCGCGGGCGGGACGGCCGAGCGGCGCAGCCGCTGCAATCGGCCCTCGAGGTTCACGTACGTGCCGTCGCGCTCGAGGTAGCTCGTCCCCGGCAGCACGAGATCGGCCCAGCCGACCGCGAGACCGTGGAACATCGAGACCGCGATGACCGATTCCGCCTTCTCCGCCAGGGCGCGGACGTTCGGGTCGTTCGCCGCCTCGTCGCCGGAGACGATCAGCAGGCCGACCGACTCGGCCTGCGCGGGCTCCTCGTCGGATGCGGCCGCCCACGCGTCGGCGGCACCGCGGCCGTTCGGCGTCTCCGGCAGGTAGAAGGCGCCGCATCCGGGCTTGCCGGCGAGGCCGAGCCGCTCCGCGTGCGCCGCCACGGTCGCGCCGCCGCGCCCGCCCGGCCCCGACCAGATGAGCACCGAGCGGTCCGCATCGTGCACGGCCTGCTCGTCCAGCTCGTGGAGGATGCGCGCGCCGTTGCGGCGCGCGGCCCTGATCCAGAGATCGACGATCGGCGCGCGCTCTGCGACGGAGACGTCCCCGAGCACGACGACCACCTGCGCGTCGCGGATCGCCGAGAGCGGCAGCCCGTACGCGTCGAGGCCGTGGCTCACCTCCTCGGGGAGCATCGCCTCGTGCGAGCCGAGACCGACGCGCACGAGCTTCGCCAGCGCGTAGGCCTGCTCGACCGTCTCCGACCCGGAGAGCGCCACCACGACCCGTCCACGGGCAGCGCGCAGCAGCCGCTCCGCCTCGTCCAGAGCGTCGTCCCACGAGACCGGCTCGAAGCCGCGCAGCCGCACCCGCTTGATCGGGTCGACGATCCGGTCGGCGGAGCGCAGGTGCGTGAAGCCGAAGCGGCCCTTGTCGCAGATCCAGCCCTCGTCGATCTCGGGATGGTTCCGCGAGAGGATCCGCTTGACCTTGCCCTCGCGCACCGTCGCGTTGACGTTGCAGCCGACGGAGCACATGCCGCACACCGTCGGCACGTTCTGGATCTCCCACGGCCGCCCTTCGAAGCGGTACTGCGTCGGGAGCAGCGCGCCGACGGGGCAGAGCTCGGTGACGTTGCCGGTGAACGGGCCGCTGTAGGGCTCGTCCTCGAACGTCGTGATCACCGACATCGCACCGCGGTTGCGCGCGACGAGCTGGCCGTCCTCGCTCACGTCCTCGCTGAAGCGCGTGCAGCGGTAGCAGAGGATGCAGCGCTCGCGGTCGAGGGAGATGGCCGGCGAGATCGGGATCGGCTTCTCGAACGTGAGCTTCTCGAAGCTCATGCGCGTGTTTCCCGGGCCGTAGCGGAACGTGAGGTCCTGCAGCGGGCACTCGCCGCCCTTGTCGCAGACGGGGCAGTCGAGCGGATGGTTGACGAGGATGAACTCGAGCGTCGCGTTCTGACCCTCGGCCGCCTTCGTCGAGGTTCGCGCGGTGCGCACGACCATGCCGTCGGTCGCGGTGAGCGTGCACGCGGCCTGGAGCTTCGGGATCCCCTCGAGCTCGACGAGGCACATGCGGCAGGCGCCGACGGGCGCGCCGAGGCGCGGCTCGTAGCAGAAGACCGGGATCTCGACCCCGGCGGCGAGCGCGGTCTCGACGAGGCCCGTGCCCTTGGGCACGTGCACCTCGCGCTCGTCGATCGTCACGCGGACGAGATCGTTGCTCATACGCCGGCCTCGTGCGCGACGGGGGCGAGATGGTGCTGGTCGACGGGAGCGAACAGCCGGTCGAGCGACGAGTCGGCGCCGAACGGGCAGCCGCCGTGCGCGAGGTGCTCGTGGAACTCGTCGCGGTACTTCGTCACGCAGCTCGCCACCGGCATCGCGGCCGAGTCGCCGAGCACGCACAGGCACTTGCCGATGATCCGGTCGCACACGTCGAGCAGGAGCTCGAGGTCGTGCTCGGTGGCGCTGCCGTTCTCGACGGCGCGCAGGAGCTGCACGAGCCAGCGCGTGCCGACGCGGCACGGCGTGCACTTGCCGCACGACTCGTGCATGTAGAACTGCGCGACGCGCAGCGCGAACTGCACGATGCAGGCGCGGTCGTCGATCGCCGTCACGACGCCGGAGCCGATGAACAGGCCGCGCTGGCCGAGCGACGTCGCGTCGAGCCTAGTGTCGATCTCGTCGGGAGTCATGACCGGGAACGACGAGCCGCCGACCATGACCGCCTTCAGCTTCCGCCCGTCGGCGATGCCGCCCCCGATGTCGTAGATGAGCTCGCGCACGGTGATCCCGTGCGGGCGCTCGTACGCGCCCGGGCGCACGACGTTGCCCGAGAGGCAGAAGACGCGCGTGCCCGTCGAGTCCGGCGGTACGCCGATCTTCGCGAACTCCGCCGGCCCGACCTGGAGCACGACGGGGATGGTCGTGATCGTCTCGACGTTGTTGATGAGGGTCGGCGACGCGTACACGCCTTCGATGGCCGGGAACGGCGGCTTCGAGCGCGGCTGGCCGCGCTTGCCCTCGAGCGACTCGAGCAGGGCCGTCTCCTCGCCGCAGATGTATGCGCCGGCGCCGCGGTGCACGACGATGGACACGTCGCCGAGCAGTCCCGCGCCCTGCGCCTCGCCGACCGCCGCCTGCAGCACGTCGTACTCCGTCGAGTACTCGCCGCGGATGTAGATGAAGACCGAGCGCGACTGGATCGCGTGCGCCGCGATGAGGCAGCCCTCGACGAGGCGGTGCGGGACGCGCAGCATGATCTCGCGGTCCTTGAACGTGCCCGGCTCGGACTCGTCCGCGTTCACGGTGATGTACACGGGCTTCGCGATCTTGTCCGGCGTCGGGATGAAGCTCGCCTTGCGGCCGGTCGGGAAGAACGCGCCGCCGCGGCCGCGCAGGTTGGAGGCGATCAGCTCTTCGATCACCTGCTGCGGCGTCATCGCGCGCGCCCGCTCGAGCTGCGCGTAGCCGCCGACCGCGCGATACGACGCGAGGTCGCGGAGCGGCTGCTCCTCCGCGCCCCCGAGGACGAGAGCCGGCGACGCCTCAGCGGCCACGCAGCTCCTCCACGATCGACGCCGCCTGATCGGGGGTGACCGACTGCCGGTAGCGGTGATCGACCGCGACCGCCGTCGGCGTCGAGCAGGCACCGAGGCATTCGACCGCGCGCAGCGTGATCTCCCCGTCCGCCGTCGTCTCGCCGGGGGCGACTCCGAGCTCCCGCTCGAACGACTCGAGCACGGCCTGCGCGTTCACGAGGCCGCAGCAGACGTTCGTGCACACCTCGATCGTGTGCCGGCCGGCGGGCTCGAGGTTGAACATGTCGTAGAAGCTCGCGACCGACATGCAGTAGGCCGGCGTGAGGTCGAGCGCCTCGCCGACCTCCTCGATCGCCGCGCGCGAGAGCCAGCCGTGCTGCTCCTGCGCGAGGCGGAGCGCGGGCAGGATCGCCGACTTGCTGTCGGGATAGCGCTTCGCGACCTGCTGGATCTCGTCGGCGAGGCTCATCGGTCCGTGTCTCCCATGACGGCGTCGAGCGAGCCGACGATCGCGATCAGATCGGCGATGAGCGCGCCCTGCGCGCACGTCGCGGTCGCCTGCAGCGCCGCGAACGACGGAGCGCGGAAGTGCACCCGCCACGGCCGCGGGCCGCCGTCGCTGACGACGTAGCAGCCCGACTCGCCACGGGGCGACTCGATGGCGACGTACACCTCGCCGGCGGGCACGCGGTATCCCTCGGTGACGATCTTGAAGTGGTGGATGAGCGACTCCATCGAGGTGTGTAGCTCCTCGCGCGGCGGCAGCACGACCTTCCGGTCGTCCGAGATCCAGGGCTGGCCCTCCATGCGCTCCAGCCGGTCGATGCACTGGCGCGCGATCTTCGTCGACTCCGCCATCTCGTCCATGCGCACGCGGTACCGGTCGTAGACGTCGCCGCCGCTGTAGACCGGGACGCGAAAGTCGACCTGGTCGTATGCGAGGTACGTCTGGTCGCGGCGCAGGTCCCAGTCGACGCCGGACGCGCGCAGCACCGGGCCCGACTGTCCGAGCGCGATCGCGTCGTCGGCGGACAGGAGGCCGACGCCCTGCGTGCGCTCGAGCCAGATCTTGTTGCGGTCGAGCAGCGTGAGGTAGTCGTCGAGGGCCTTCGGCATCACCTCGACGAACTTGCGCGCCTCGGGGAAGAACCCGGCGGGGACGTCCTCCGCGACGCCGCCCGCCTGGAAGTAGCGCGTATGCATGCGCTGGCCGGCGACGAGCTCGAACAGATCGAGGATCGTCTCGCGCTCGCGGAAGCAGTACCAGAACATCGAGATCGCCCCCAGCTCGAGCGCGGACGTCCCGAGGAACACGAGATGCGAATGGATGCGGTTGAGCTCGCAGAGCAGCATGCGCATCCAGGTCGCCTTCTCCGGCACCTCCATCTGGAGGAGCTTCTCGATCGCGAGCACGAAGACGAGCTCATTGTTCTGGTAGCCGACGTAGTCGATGCGCTCCGGATACGTGATCGCCTTCCACCACGTCTTCTGCTCCATGTTCTTCTCGAAGCCGGTGTGGAGATAGCCGATCACCGCCGAGAGGCCGACGACCTCCTCGCCGTCGAGATCGACGATGAGACGCAGCACGCCGTGCGTGGAGGGATGGTTCGGGCCGAAGTTGACCTGCAGGACGTCGTCCGTCTCGCGCAGTGCGGCCGGCACGTCGACGATGGTGGGTACGCGCGACGGGATGCGCGAGCCCTCGTAGACCGGGTCGCCGACGATGGGCCAGCGGCGCGTGCGGCCGACGTGCGGGAGCGTCGCGGTCATTCGGCCGGGGAGAAGCGGACGGGCTCGCCGCCGATCGGGTAGTCCTTGCGCAGAGGGTGGCCTTCCCAGTCGTCCTCCATGAGGAGGCGCGCGAGATTCGGATGGCCCTCGAAGCGGATGCCCATGAGGTCGTACTGCTCGCGCTCGAGCCAGTCGGCGGCGGGCCAGACGGATACGACGCTGTCCACAGGATCGCCGTCCTCGAGCCAGCACTGAAGGCGCAGCCGGGGCGCGCCCTGGCGCAGCGCAAGCAGGTGGTAGCTGAGCGAGAAGCGCGTGGGCTTCACCTCCGGCAGCGCCTGGAGCCCCTGCGTCATCGGCAGGTTGAGGTCGCGGCCCGTGGCGGTGCCGATGTACCCCGAGACGCCCTTGCCGGCCCAGCCGAGGTAGTCGGTGGCGACGATGTCGCTCAGCAGGTTGAAGCCGAGCTCGTCGCGTGCGTACGTACACGCCTCGCGAACGGCCCCGCGCTCGACGACGACGGTCGTCTCGCCGTGGGCCTCCGCGGTCGACACGTGGCCGGGGATCCTTGCGAAGTCGGTCACGTCGCAACCTGCTTGCGCTCGTACGCGGGCGGAACGCCGGCGAGGTGCGCCTCGTGCAGGCGGATGATCCCTTCCATCAGCGCTTCGGGCCGCGGCGGACAGAACGGCACGTAGATGTCGACGGGGACGATGCGGTCGACGCCCTGCAGGATCGCGTAGTTGTTGAACATGCCGCCGGAGCTCGCGCAGGCGCCCATCGCGATAACCCACTTCGGTTCGAGCATCTGGTCGTAGATCTGCCGAAGCGGCGCCGCCATCTTGTGCGCGACACGGCCGGAGACGATGAGCAGGTCGGCCTGTCGCGGCGAGGAGCGGAAGGCCTCCATCCCGAAGCGCGCGAGGTCGTAGCGAGAGCCGACGATCGACATCATCTCGATCGCGCAGCACGCGAGGCCGAACGTGTCGGGCCACATCGACTTCGTCTGCGCCCAGCGCACCGCCTTCTCCAGCGTCGTGATGCCGAGCGCCTGCTCGAGCTCCTCGACGCCGAGCTCCTCCTCGAACCTCGAGGGCCCCTTCGTCGGCCACAGCAGCCGCTCCGACTGGAGCCCGTAGTCGCGGAGGCGCGTCACCACTCGAGGGCGCCCTTGCGCCAGATGTAGACGTACGCGACGGCGAGGATGACGAGGAAGAACGCGAACTCGACGAACCCGAACCAGCCGAGCGCGTGCAGCTGCACCGCGAGCGGATACAGGAACACGATCTCGATGTCGAAGACGATGAAGAGCATTGCCGTCAGGTAGAAGCTGACGGTGAACCGCTGCGGCCGCATCTGCCCCTTCGAGACCCCGGACTCGAACGGGATGACGCGCGCCCGGGTCCGCCGCGTGGGGCGAGTGGCGAGAACGAAGGAAAAGGCGATCATCGAAGCCGGAATGGCGAGCGCGAAGAGCCCGTAGATCAAGAAGGGCAGCCAGTTGCTCAGCATCGGCTGGGCGACGTTACCAAGTCCGCACTTGTTCACGCTCGACACCAGGAGCCGTGCGAGAGACGGGTGTTACAAAGTCGTTTGCACCCGGCCCTCGCTGGTACGATGTGGGCCATGGAGCTCCAGGAGCGCACCGAGAGCCTCGTCTCGCTCACTCCCGCCGCCGCGGAGAAGATCCGCGGGCTCATGGCGGCGGAGACCGACGTCGCGGTTCTCCGCGTCGCGATCGAGGGCGGCGGCTGCTCCGGATTCCAGTACGGCCTCGGCTTCGACCGCGGGGCCCAGCAGGGCGACCACGAGTTCGAGATCGAAGGGGTCAAGGTCGTCGTCGACCCGTTCAGCGCTCCCTATCTCAAGGGCTCGACGGTCGACTACCTCGAGACGATCCAGGAGGCCGGGTTCAAGATCGACAACCCGAACGCCGTCGCGTCGTGCGGTTGCGGGCACTCCTTCCAGGTCGCCGAGGGCGAGGCGCCCGATGAGGGCGCCCACGGCTGCGGCTCCGGCTGCTCGCACTAGTGCGCTCGGTCCACCGCGTCGTCCTCTCCGTCTTCACCCTCGGGGTGATCGTCCAGTTCTTCCTCGCCGGCCTCGGCGTCTTCCGGGTCCAGCACGGCGCGTCGGATGCCCGGTTCGACCACGTCTTCGGGCCGCACCGCGCGCTCGGCAACGTCCTCTTCATCGTCGGGCTGCTCGTCCTCGTGGCGGCGATCGTCGCTCGCGTGGGCCGCACCCGCGTGCTCGTCAGCCTGCTCCTGCCCCTGCTCGTCTTCGTCCAGAGCATCCTCGCGAACAACGGTCCCTCGTGGGTGCGCGCGCTTCATCCCGTGGTCGCAGTGCTGATCCTCGCCCTCGCCGGCTCCTTCACGGGCCGCCTCTGGCGCGAGCACCGCGCTGCACCGGCAGTCGCGGCCTAGCATCCCCCCGATGCACGCACTGCGGGTCGCGATCGTCGGCTCCGGGCCGGCGGGGTTCTACGCCGCCGGGGCGCTGCTCGGCGCCGACCCACCGGCTCAGGTGGACATGTTCGAGCGGCTGCCGACGCCCTGGGGGCTCGTGCGGCTCGGCGTGGCGCCCGACCATCCGAAGCTGAAGACGGTCTCGAAGGCCTTCGAGCGCATCGCGGAGCGGCCCGGTTTCCGGTTCCTCGGCAACGTCGAGGTCGGCCGCGACGTCGCGCACGAGGATCTCGTGCGCCTGTACGACGCGGTCGTGTACGCGGTCGGCGCCCAGACCGACCGCCGGCTGGGCATCCCGGGCGAGGACCTGGCCGGATCGTGGGCGGCGACCGAGTTCGTGGCCTGGTACAACGGCCATCCCGACTACCAGGAGCTCGACTTCGACCTGAACGTCGAGCGCGCGGTCGTGATCGGCGTTGGCAACGTTGCGCTCGACGTCGCCCGGATGCTCGCGCTCACGCCCGAGGAGCTGGGGCCGACGGACACCGTCGATGCGGCCATCGCAGCCATCTGCGGCGCGTCCATCCGGGAGATCGTCGTCGTCGGCCGCCGCGGCCCCGCCCAGGCGGCGTTCACGACCCCCGAGCTGGCGGAGCTCGGCGAGCTCGCCGGCGCCGATGTGATCGTCGATCCGGCCGACCTCGAGGGCGCCGAGCCGACGGACACGAACTCGGAGCGCAACCTCGAGGTGCTGCGCGAGTTCGCCGGACGCGAGCCGGCGGGGAAGCCGAAGCGCGTCGTCCTGAAGTTCTTCGCCTCTCCGGTCGCGATCCACGGAGGGGAACGCGTGGAGAGCATCGAGCTCGTCCGCAACGTGCTCGACGACGACAACCGTGCCGTTCCGACGGACGAGCGCGAGACGCTCTCGTGCGGGCTCGTCTTCCGCAGCGTCGGCTACCGCGGCGTCGCCCTCCCGGGTGTCCCCTTCGAGGAGCGGAGCGGCGTCATCCCGAACGAGGGCGGGCGCGTCGCGCCCGGCGTGTACGTCGCCGGCTGGATCAAGCGCGGGCCGACGGGCGTCATCGGCACGAACAAGAAGGACGCGACCGAGACGGTCGAGAGGCTCCTCGCCGACCTGCGCGACGCACCGCGCAAAGGGACCACCGCCGAGGACGTGGACGCGCTTCTCGACGAGCGCGGGGTGCGGCGCGTCGTCTACGCGGGCTGGCTCGCGATCGACGAGGTGGAGCGCAGCGCGGGCGAGCCGCTCGGCCGCCCCCGGGTCAAGCTCTGCACCTGGGACGAGCTGTTGGCCGCGTCGGAGCGCCTACACTCAACGACGTGAAGACCGAGGAGACGCAGGAGCTGTGGGGCGGCGAGACCGCGAAGGCGGTCGCCAACTTCCCGGTGTCGGGCGAGCCGATCCCGGCGCCCGTGGCGCGGTGGCTCGGCCGGATCAAGGGCGCCGCCGCGCGCGCGAACGCGGATCTCGGGCTGCTCGACCGCGACAAGGCCGATCGGATCGCCGCCGCCGCCGAGCGAATCGCGCGCGGTGAGCTCGACGACCAGTTCCCGATCGACGTCTTCCAGACCGGCTCCGGCACGTCGTCGAACATGAACGCCAACGAAGTGATCGCCACGCTTGCGGGCGAGGGCGTGCACGCGAACGACGACGTCAACATGGGCCAGTCGTCGAACGACGTCTTTCCGTCCGCCGTCCACCTCGCCGCGCTCGACGAGATCGTCAACGATCTCCTGCCGGCCCTGGAGCTGCTCGCGCACTCGCTCGAGGCGAAGGCGGTGGAGTTCGACGACGTCGTCAAGTCCGGCCGCACGCACTGGATGGACGCGGTCCCGGTCACCCTCGGTCAGGAGTTCGCCGGCTACGCCGCCCAGGTGCGACAGGGCTACGAGCGCGTCGGCTCGACGCTCGCGCGGCTCGGCCAGATCCCGCTCGGCGGCACCGCCGCCGGCACCGGGCTGAACACGCACCCGGAGTTCGCCGCGCGCGTTCGCGCGCTGCTCGCCGCAGAGACCGGCCTCGAGATCTCGGCGCCCGCCGACCCGTTCGAGGCGACGGCGGCGCGGGACGGCATCGTCGAGGCGTCGGGTGCGCTGAAGACGGTGGCCGTCTCGCTCACGAAGGTCGCGAACGACATCCGCTACCTCGGCTCCGGGCCCCGTGCGGGCCTCGGCGAGATCGCGTTGCCCGAGCTGCAGAAGGGCAGCTCGATCATGCCCGGCAAGGTGAATCCGGTCATCCCGGAGGTCGTCACGCAGGTGGCCGCGCAGGTGATCGGCAACGACAGCGCGATCACGGTCGGCGGCATGCAGGGCCACTTCGAGCTGAACGTGTTCGTCCCGCTGCTCGCGCGCAACATCCTCGACTCGGTGAAGCTGCTCGCGAGCGCCGCCCGTCTGTTCGCGGAGAAGTGCGTCGACGGGATCGTCGCCAACCGGGAGACGTGCGAGCACTACGCAGAGCTGACGCTGTCTGCGGCCACGGCGCTCAACCCGTACATCGGGTACGACCGGGCGACGGAGATCGTCAAGGAAGCCGCGTCGTCGGGCAGGTCCCTCCGAGAAGTCGCGCGCGAGAAGGGGGTCGAGGAATCGGTCCTCGACGAGGCGCTCGACTATCGGAAGATGGCGAAGCCGAACGGCGGCTGAGCCGCCTCGAGCTCCTCGAAGTCGGGATTACTACCCGAGCGCGGCATACACGACGTTCGACGGCTTCACCGCGTACCACGCGGAGCAGGGCGACGGCGTCGGCCGCTGGGGCGACTACGGCTTCGCCGCTGCGGACGGCAACAGCGTCTGGGTTGCGAACGAGTGGATCCCGGGCCTCGTCCAGGGTCCCGACCTCGCGAACTGGGGCACGTACATCAGCAAGGTGACGCCCTGAGGCACGCGACGCAGGGGCCACCTCCGGGCGGTCCTTCGCATTCGGCGGATCCTCTTGGATCAGTGCGACAGGCTGCCGCCCTGGGCCGCGACCGTGGTCGTGATCCAGGTGAGCGCCTGTGACGTGTCGATGCGGTACGAGTACGTGTTCCCCGCGCAGACGCTGTTGTTCAGGAACGAGTTCTCGGCGAGAACGATGTTCGAGCCGCCGAGGAGGTCCGGGCCTCCGGAGTCGCCGAAGCACGAGCCGTTGTGCAGCTTGGCGAACTCGCCGCTGATCGCGTCGTTCGAGGCGATGAGGGTCGTCTGTGCGAACAGGCGCATGGCCGTGAAGATCTGTGCGGGTTGGCCGCCGCCGCGCGCGAAGTCGGAGACGCCGTAACCGACGAGGTCGATCGGCGCGTTGTTCCTCAACGTGTCGACGAGGCCCAGGGTCGGGAGAGCGCCGTACGCGCCGCCGTGAGCCGAGTCCGGGATCTCGTCCGGGCCGAAGATGACGACCGCGACGTCGTGTGTGTCGGCGTGGGGGATGCCGTTCCCGAGCCCCGCGAAATTCTGGTCGAAGTAGTAGGTGCCGTCGAACGGGCCGCCCGAGGCGCCGGCGGTGCTGCCGAAGTACACGCGCACGTGTACGCCTTCGCCGGCGCCCGCGAAGCAGTGCGCCGCAGTGAGCATCACCGTCGGGGACAGCAGCGTGCCCGAGCAGATGGTCGTGTGAGGCGGTGTTCCGAAGGCGAGCATGCCGACGTACGGATGGCTCGTGTCCGGCTGTCCTCCGACGACAGCGGATGCCGACCCCGGGAGAAGGGCGAGAGCGCACACCATGAGTCCTGCAATAACGAGCCGCGCTCGCATCGTCCCTCCTTTTCCGCCCACGCACGTGCGCCTGCGGCCGCAGTCGATTGAGCGCATCGTGGGCCTGGCTGTCCGGCGCAGTATCCCCCAAAAGCGGGTTTTTCGGGGATCGGGCATCCTGGATCGGATGTCGGCGCTCCTCGCCCTGGCCGTTCTCACCGGCACCCTGCACGGTGTGGTGATGCGCGGGCCGACCGCGCCCGTCTGCCGCGTGGGGATGCCCTGCAACGCGCCCGCCGACGGGGCCGTCCTGGTGTTCGCGCGCGACGGCCGCGTGGCCGCGCGCGTCAGGATCGGGCCGACCGGCCGCTACACCGTGCGGCTCGCCGCAGGCACCTATCTCGTCCGGCAGGCGACGGCGCCGAGGATCGGATTCGGCATCCGGCCCGACCGCGCGCGCGTCGCCCGAGGCGTCTCCACCCGCGTCGACTTCTTCATCGACACCGGGATTCGCTAGTACCCCACGGCGCCGCGACCGGTCGCAGCGGCGTGCCGCTGCTCGTCGGCGCGGTAGCTCGACCGCACGAGCGGCCCCGAGAAGACGGAGCCGAACCCGAGGGCCTCGCCCTGCTCGCGGAGCCACCGGAACTCGTCAGGGTGCACCCACCGGTCGATGGCCGCGTGCTTCGAGCTCGGCTGCAGGTACTGGCCGATAGTGACGACGTCGACGCCGTTCGCACGCAGATCGCGCATCGTGTCGACCACTTCGTCGTTCGACTCGCCGAGGCCGACGATGATTCCCGACTTC
>DATAMX010000116.1:0-1945 GCA_036260475.1 Gaiellaceae bacterium
CCGGACGAGCTCGGTGCCGAGCCCCTTGCGCCGCGGCTCGACCTCCGTGTGCACGAGCGCGAGCCCGCCGGGCACGCGGCGGTAGCGGATCTCGCCGGCCAGCTCGCCGTCGTCGTGCAGCTCGTACCGCAGCTCGTCCGGATTGTCCGTGACCTTCAGCACCGTCGGCTGAGCCTACGCTAGCCCTTCAGCGCGCCGCCGAGCCCGCCGCCGCGGAGAAACGAGCGCTGGAAGACGAGGAACCCGGCGATCGGCACGAGGCACGCGATGAACATCGCGGCGAGGAACACGCCGAGTGAGGTCTGCGCCTGGATGGACGGAAGGCGGACGGAGAGCGGCTGCTCGTTCGGGTTCGTCAGCACGAGCAGCGGCCAGAGGAAGTCCTTCCACGACGCGAGCACGGCGAAGATCGAGACGACGCCGAGGATCGGCTTCGACATCGGCAGCACGATCGACCTGAAGAGACGGAACGGCCCGGCGCCGTCGATGCGCGCAGCCTCGAATATCTCCCGCGGCAGGTTGTCGAAGAACCGCTTCACGAGCACGACGTTGAACGCGCTCGCGCCCGCCGGGAGCCACACCGCCCAGTAGCTGTCGATGAACGAGTGGTGGATGAGCGGCGGGTGGACGATCTCGATGTACAAAGGCACGAGCAGCACGACCGCAGGGACGAAGAGCGTCGTCAGCAGCAGCGCGTTGATCACCTTCGCGTACCGCGGCTGCAGCACCGAGAGCGCGAACCCGCCCGTCGTCGCCACGAGCAGCTGCGACGCCCACGACCCGAATGCGATCACGACGGTGTTCCAGAAGTAGAGACCGACGTGCACCGTCGACCACGCCTCCTTCAGGTTGCTCCACGCCGTGCCGTGCTCGAAGAGGCCCATCGGGTGCGTGATCGTGTCGATCGTCGGCGTGATCGCGCCCTTGGCGAGCCAGAGGATCGGCCCGAGGCCGCCGACGACGAGCGCAAAGAGCAGCAGCGCCTGCAGCCCACCGATGCCCCAGCGCACCGAGCGCTTGTGCCACTCGGCGGTCGAGATGAGCCCGGTGCTGCCTTCGCCGTCCGTCATCGAGTGCTCCAGGAGCGCGTTGCGCGCAGGTAGACGAGCGAGAACACCGCAAGGAAGCCGGCGAGCATCAGGCTGAGCGCGGTCGCCGCGCCGTAGTCGCCGCCGAGCGAGTTCCCGAACGCGTAGTTGAAGATGAGGAGCAGCACCGTCAGCGTCGCGTTGGCCGGCCCGCCCGACGTGAACAGGTACGGCTCGAGGAACACCTGCGCCGTCCCGATGATCTGCAGGATCATGGTCACGAGGAGAACGCCGCGCAGCTGCGGCAGCGTGATGTGCCAGACCTTGCGCACGATCCCGGCCCCGTCGACGGACGCCGCCTCGTACAGCTCCGTCTGCACGCTCGTCAGCGCGGCGAGATAGATGATCACCGTCGCGCCCGCGTTCGCCCACGTGGACTCGAGCACGAGCGACGGCATCGCCCACTGCTGCGACTGCAGCCACGGATACGGCCCGAGGTGGATCCAGCCGAGCACGGTGTTGAACGCCCCCGCCGAGCTGGCGTCGTAGAACACCTTCCACAGCAGGACGGCGACGACGGGCGGGATGACCACCGGGAGGTACGCGAGCGCGCTGTAGATACCCCGTCGCTTCCGCACCTCGCTCATGAGCACGGCGGCGGCGAGCGGCACCGGGTAGCCGAAGAGGAGCGCGAGCCCCGCGAAGTACGCGGTGTTCTTGACCGCGACCGGGAAGAGCGGGTCGCGCCACACCTGCTCGAAGTTCTTGAACCCGACCCACGTCGCCGGCTGCACGAGGTTTGTGTGCTGCAGCGACATGATCACCGTGCGCACGATCGGGTACCACGAGAAGGCCCCGAACGCGAACAGGAGCGGCAGCAGGAACAGCAGCGTCGTCAGGCCGCCTCCGCGCACCCA
>DATAMX010000119.1:0-1788 GCA_036260475.1 Gaiellaceae bacterium
TGCGGCGCTGATCCTGCTGAACGCCTTCTTCGTCGCAGCCGAGTACGGGCTCGTGACGGCCCGGCGGACGCGGATCATCGAGCTGCAGCATCAGGGCAACCGTCGTGCGCGCGACGTCCTGCGCATCACCGGCGATCCGCCCCGGTTCATCGCGGCCATGCAGCTCGGCGTCACGCTCACGTCGCTGGCCATCGGCGCTCTCGGCGAGCACGTGCTCACGCGCGAGTTCGACACGTGGTTGGCCACGGCGCTCGCGATCGCGCTCTCCTATCTCATCCTCACGTTCTTCCACGTCGTGATCGGGGAGCTCGTCCCCAAGGGCGTCGCGCTCAGCCACTCGGAAGGGACCGCGCTCTGGGTCTCCGCTCCCGTGCGGGCGTTCTTCACCGTCGCCGAGCCGCTCATCTGGGTGCTGCAACGCTCGACCGAGGTCGTCCTGCGGATCTTCAGCGTCGACCCGCCCGGAGCCGAGCGTGACGTCCTCTCCGAGGCCGAGCTGCGCATGCTCGTCTCGCGGTCGACGCGCGAGGGCGAGATCGAGGTCGGCGAGCAGCAGATGATCGACAAGGTCTTCGTCTTCGGCGACAAGGACGCGGCCGACGTGATGGTCGCGAAGCCGGACGTGACGGCCATCTCCGCCGAGATGCCGGCCGAGAAGGCGCTCGAGACGGTGCTCGACCATCCGTATACGCGCTACCCCGTCTTCCGCGAGACGATCGACGACGTCATCGGCGTGCTGCACGTCCGCGATCTGTTCTCCGCCATCCACGACCGGGGGCTCACCGACGTCCGGCTGGAGGATCTCCTGCGCCCCCCGTATGTCGTCCCGGAGACGAAGGACCTGGCCTCGCTGCTGCAGGACTTCAGGCGGACGAACAACCACTTCGCGATCGTCGTGGACGAGTACGGCGCGCTCGCCGGCATCTGCACGCTCGAGGACCTGATCGAGGAGATCGTCGGCGAGATCGAGGACGAGTTCGACGTCCCGGAGCAGATCATCGTCCAGGTCGACGACGACACGTGGCGGCTCGACGGCCGCTTCCCGATCGACGACTTCAACGAGCGGTTCGGCACCGAGATCCCGGAGGAGGACTTCCACACGGTCGCGGGCTTCGTCTTCGGCCAGCTGGGGCGTGCGCCCGAGCCCGGCGACGACGTCCGATACGACGGGCTCCGCTTCGACGTGCTCGAGGTGGACGGGAACCGGATCGAGCAGATCGCGGTCACCTTCGTCGAGCGCCCGCAGCCGCGGCGCGGGGACGGTGGGCACGACGAGCCGGAGGACGAGATCGAGTAGTCCGGGGGAACCGCCCGTATCCAGCGTGGGCCGAGCGGCGTTTGTTGCTTGTAAACCGCCTCTCTGCTCCTGTCAACCCACATCGGTACGAGGTGGAGAACATGAGGAAACTTCCAGCGGCCGTCGCCGCCGCAGTCGCCGTGCTCGCGATGGCCGCGTTGTCGGGCGTCGCGCTCGCCGGTGATCATCACGGCGACCACGGCTCACACGGCCGGAAGGGCCCCGCATCGGCATCCGTCCAGGCGACGATCACCTCGAGCTCGCAGGCCGGCGTCAAGCCGAGCTCGACGACGGCGCACGACACGGACGCCGCGGCCGGATCGGACCAGACGAAGCTCTACGGCAACGGCAAGACCGCCGGCCAGGTCGCGATCGGCAAGGGCGCGAGCTCCGACACCGACCTGCACGGGCCGGGCAACAGCCAGCCGCACAAGATCTGCGGGCGGGATGTCCATGCCTTCAAGGGCGGGGACTGCTCGACGCAGGGGCAG
>DATAMX010000205.1:0-23064 GCA_036260475.1 Gaiellaceae bacterium
TCGACGTCCCCGCCGCGGCGCAGTACTTCTTCTCCTACGCCGGGTGGGCCGACAAGCTGCGGCACCTGGGCTACGGGCCGTCGCCGTCCGCACTCGGCGTCGCCGGGCAGGTCATCCCGTGGAACTTCCCGCTGCTGATGCTGGCCTGGAAGATCGCGCCCGCGCTCGCGGCCGGCAACACGGTCGTACTCAAGCCGGCCGAGACCACCCCGCTCTCGGCGCTGTTCTTCGCCGACGTGTGCCGCCAGGCCGACCTCCCGCCGGGCGTCGTCAACATCATCACCGGCGCCGGCGACACCGGCCGCTACCTGGTCGAGCGCGCAGTCGTCGAAGACGATGTTCGCCGCCTTGCCGCCGAGCTCGAGCGTGAGCTTCGTTCCGGTGCCTGCAAGCCGGCGCTGGATGGCCTTGCCGACCTCCGTCGACCCGGTGAACGCGATCTTGTCCACGCCGTCGTGCTCGACGAGCGCCGCTCCGGTGCGGCCGTCGCCGGTGACGATGTTGACCACACCTGCGGGCAGCTCGGCCTGGCGGAGCACGTCGCAGAACAGCAGCGCGGTGAGAGGCGTCGTCTCCGCCGGCTTCAGCACGACGGTGTTTCCGCACGCGAGAGCGGGCGCGATCTTCCACGCGAGCATGAGCAGCGGGAAGTTCCACGGGATGATCTGACCCGCTACGCCGACCGGACGCGGACGGCGATTCGGAAAGGCGTACTCGAGCTTGTCCGCCCATCCGGCGTAGTAGAAGAAGTGGGCCGCTGCGAGCGGAAGGTCGACGTCGCGCGATTCCTTGATCGGCTTGCCGCCGTTCATCGACTCCAGCACGGCGAACTCGCGCGCACGCTCCTGGAGGATGCGAGCAATTCGGAAGAGGTACTTCGCCCGCTCCGAGCCGGGGAGCGACGACCACCCGTTCGCGAACGCCGTGCGCGCGGCGGTGACGGCGCTGTCGACGTCGGCGGCGCTCGCCTGACCGATGACTGCGAGCGGCTCCTCGCTCGCCGGCGAGATCGTCTCGTACGTCTCCTTCGCCGCGATCCATTCGCCGCCGACGAACAAGCCGTAGCGCTCCCGCAGCCGCACGATGTCGCGCGACTCCGGCGCCGGGGCGTACGTCCAGTCGTCCGGAACGGCGGGGCTGCCGCCCGGGCGGTCGAGCTCAGCCATGGAGGCCCTCGTGGGCACCGAAGGCTCCCACCTCCATCCCCCCACCCTGTTGGGTGGGGCAGACGGTAGGCCGGGAGGCGTTACCGCGGTGTCGCACCTGCGAGCCGAAAGGCGAAGTCTTCGTGCACATGTCAGTCGAGGGTGAAGTAGTCGGGGCTCTGGTAGGCGCCGGTCTTCTCCTTGCGGAGCTGCATCAGGATGTCATTCAGGAGTGACGACGCGCCGAGGCGGTAGAGCTCGGGCGTCAGCCATTCCGGCCCGAGCGTCTCGTGCACGAGGACGAGGTGTTGCACCGCCTGCTTCGCCTGGCGGATGCCGCCCGCGGCCTTGAATCCGACGCGTCGACCGGTCTCGGCGTGTACGTCGCGCACTGCCTCGAGCATGCACAGTGCGACGGGCAGCGTCGCGGCCGGCGCGATCTTGCCGGTCGAGGTCTTCACGAAGTCTGCGCCACCCGCGATCGCGAGCAGCGTGGCGCGGCGAACGTTGTCGTACGTGCCGAGCTCCCCCGTCTCGAGGATCACCTTCAGGTGCGCGTCACCGCACGCTTCCTTCACCCGTACGACCTCGTCGTAGACCTTCGAGTAGCGACCCGACAGGAACGCCCCACGATCGATGACCATGTCGATCTCGTCCGCTCCGAGCTCGACCGCGCTGCGCACGTCCGCAACCTTGATCGGAGTCGGGTACTGCCCCGACGGGAAGCCCGTCGCGACGGCGGCGACGTGCACGCCGCTTCCCTCGAGCCGCTCGCGCGCGGTCGGAACGAGATTCGGATAGACGCAGATGGCCGCGCACGACGGGATGGACGAATCCGCCGGGTCCGGCCGAAGCGCTTTCGAGCAGAGGGCGGAGACCTTGCCCGGCGTGTCCGCCCCTTCGAGGGTCGTCAGGTCGATCGTGCGGATCGCGAGATCGAGCGCGAACACCTTCGCGTCCCGCTTGATCGAGCGTTTCGCGAGCGAGGCCGCGCGCTCCTCGAGCGCGACCGCGTCGACGGATCCGATCCGCGGCAGCCGCGGCTCGAGCGGCAGCTCGAAGCCGGCCGGGAGTGCAGGCGCCTGCGCCATGAGCCCAGTGTAGGCCCAGCCCGTGGGCCGACGCGCAACGCGGTACCGTCAGCCGCCGTGAAGCGGCGACTGCTCCGACTTGCACAGCGCTGGGGCCTGCTCGGCCCCGCGTTCCGCGCGTACGAGCTCGCGGTCGCGGTCAGACCGGCGCGCGTGCGCCAGGTGGACGGCCCGCCGCTCCCGCCTCGGCGGTTGATGGTCCGCGTCGCCGGCACAGCGGACGCAGACTGGTTCCTCCGCAGCGGGCGTGCCGCGTACGACGCGATCGCCTCGCACATCCCGTTGAACGAGGTCGGCGCCGTGCTCGACTTCGGCTGCGGTTGCGGCCGGGTGCTGCGGTACTGGGAAGGGCATCCGGCGAACGCCGCCGGAAGCGACCGCGACGCCGGCGCCGTGGACTGGTGCCGCTCCCACTTGCCCTTCGCGCGCGTGAACCGGAACGGGCTCGCGCCGCCGCTCGCGTACCCGGACGAGAGCTTCGACCTCGTCTATGCGCTCTCGGTCTTCACGCACCTCACCGACGAGCTGCAGACGGCGTGGCGCGACGAGCTGCGCCGGGTGTTGCGCCCCGGCGGCCGCCTGCTCCTCACGACCCACGGCCGCTCGTATCTCCCGCGGCTGGAGCACGCAGAGCGCGAGCAGTTCGAGCGCGGCGAGCTCGTCGTCCGCTGGGGCGACCTGCCCGGCAGCAACCTCTGCAGCGCATACCACCCCGAGGCGTACGTGCGCGAGACGTTCGCGAGCGGGTTCGACTCGGTGCAGGTCGAGCCGGAGGGAGCGCGAGGAAACCCGACGCAGGACCTGATCGTCCTGCGGCGCACGCTCAGCGCGTGAGCGTCACCTTGCGCAGGCCCGCCGGGTTGTCGACGTCCAGACCGCGAAGCTGCGCGAGGCGCATCGCCGTCACCTGACCCGGGACGACGGCGACGAGTGGGCTCAGCCACTCGGGCACGCCGGGCACGAGCGGGAGCGGCGTGTTCGCCTTCTGCAAGAGCTCCGACACGTCAGTCACCGCGATCAGGCGCGCCTTGCGCGAGTCGAGCGCAGGCACGAGCTCCGCGACGCTCTCGTGCGCGGGCCCGGTGGGCGCGACGACGACGACCGGCCAGCCGGGCTGGATGGCCGCGATCGGACCGTGCATGAGGTCGGCGGGCGAGTACGCCTCCACCATGAGGCCGGAAAGCTCGCGGATCTTGAGCGCGATCTCGAACGCGGTTCCGTAGTTGACTCCGCGCGCGACGACCGTCGCGCCGACCACGTCGGCATACTCGGAGAGCGTCGGCGCGGTCGCGAACGAGAGCTCGATCTGCTGCTCCAGCACCTCCGGGACCCGCTCGAGCTCCGCACGCGCAGCTCCATCGGTCGCGATTGCGGCAAAGAGCAGTGCGATCGCGCCGAGCGAGTTGAGATACGTCTTGGTCGCGGCGACCGACTTCTCCTCGCCGGCCTCGAGCGGCAGCACGTGGTCAGCCTCCTCCGCGAGCGGCGATGCCGGATCGTTGGTGAGCGCGAGCGTGGGCCGCCCCTGCCGCCGTGCCTCCGCGAGCACAGCGCGCACGTCGGGCGAGGCGCCGGACTGCGAGATCCCGAGCACGATCGCGCCGTCGAGTCGCGGCGGCTGCTCGTAGATCGTGTACAGCGAAGGCGTCGCGAACATGACGGGCACGCGATTCGCGCGGCCGAGTACGTACTGCGCGTACCGCGCCGCGTTCGACGAGCTCCCGCGCGATGCGATCAAGACGTAGCGAACGTCATCGCGGCGGAACGCCGCGGCGAGCTCCGCCGAGCGCGCCCGTTGCCGGTCGAGCAGCCGGGCGAGCGCCGCCGGCTGCTCGCGCAGCTCAGTCTCGAGCCACGACATGCTCTTCCCCGGCACAGAGGACATTCACGATGTCGAGGCGGTCGTCGATGACGACGACGTCGGCCGGCCCGCCGGGCTCGAGCACACCCACATCGGTGCGTCCGAGGATCCGCGCCGGGACCGTCGTGGCAGCCCCGATCGCGTCCTCGAACGAGATACCGAGTGCGTGCACGTTACGGACGGCGTCGATCATCGTCAGCACGGTGCCGGCCAGGACGCCGTCCTCCCGCGTGGGCGGACCGTCCGCGACCTCGATCTCGACCTCGCCGAGCTGATAGATGCCGCCGCCGTTCGAGGCGCCGGCGGTCGCGTCGGTTACGAGCGCGAGGCGGCCTCCGGCCGCGGCCCAGACGAGGCGAACGGTCTCGTCGGCCAGATGGTGGCCGTCGACGATCATCTGCACGAACACGTCGGGGCGCGTGAGGGCGACACCGATGATCCCGGGGTCGCGCGAGCGGAACGGCCGCATCGCGTTGAACAGGTGCGTCGTGGTGGACACGCCGAGGTCGAATGCGTCGCGGGCTTCCTCGGCGGTCGCGTTCGAATGCCCGGCGGACACGACGACGCCGAGCTCGAGCAGCCTCTCGATCACTGCGGCCGCGCCGGGGAGCTCGGGCGCGAGCGTCATCTCGGTCACTCCGCCCGGCTCGAGGAGCCTCTCGAGCAGGCCGAGGTCGGGATCGCGGCGCTGCGCCTGCGGATGCGTCCCGAGGCGATCGGGCGAGAGGAACGGGCCTTCGAGGTGCGCGCCGAGGATCCTCGGGCGCGCGCCGTTCACCGGCAGTGCATGCAGCGCGTCGATGATCGTGCTCTCGGCGGCGGTGATGAATGTGGGCTGATATGCGGTGACGCCTGTGAGCAGCAGCGCCTCGCCCGCGCGCAGGTAGTCCTCCGTCCCGGCGGCGAGGAAGTCGACGCCGCCGAATCCGTTCACCTGCAGGTCGACGAAGCCGGGCACCGCCACCCGCCCGCGCTTGCCCCCCGCAAGGCCGACCTCGAGCACGACGCCGTCGTCGACTTCGACGTCTCCGGCGACGAGCTCGCCGCGCACGAGAGCGGCTTCGACTCCGAGCCTCACCGCGCGCCTCCCAGCGCGAGGCTGACCGAGCCGCGCGCACCTTCGAGCAGGCGGCGCGCGTCGTCGGCGCTCACACCTGCCAGGAGGGCGACGAGCGCGACGCGTGCATCGCCGCCCGCGTCGGCGAATGCAGCGTCGACGGCCTCTTCGGCTGCGCCGCTCGCAAGCACGACGTTTCGCCGCGCGCGTTCCCGCAGCTTCGCGTTGTGCTGGACGACCCCCACCATGAGGCCGGCGTACGTGCGGCCGAGGCGAATCATCGTCGCGGTCGAGATCGCGTTGAGGATCATCTTCTGCGCGGTCCCGGCCTTCAGACGCGTCGAGCCGCTGACGATCTCCGGGCCGACGTCCGCGACAACCGCATGATCTGCCGCCGCACCGAGCGGGCTGTCCGGCGCGCAGACGACGGCGACGCCGAGCGCGTGGCGCGCGAGCGCCTCGCCGAGCGCCGCGACCGTGAACGGCGTCGACCCGCTGGCGCTCACGGCGACGACGACGTCGTCCGGACCGATTCCCGCCTCGCGAACGAGGGTGCGGCCGAGGTCCTCGTCGTCCTCCACGTCGATGTCGTCGACGGCGATCGCGATGACCTCGCCGGGCGGAGATCCGAACGTCGGGCCGCATTCGAGCGCCTCGAGCTCGCCGAGGCGCCCCGAGGTCCCGGCGCCGACGAATACGAGACGGCCGCCGCGCGCGAGCCGCTCGGCGGCAGCGTCGATCGCGGCCGCGAGCGCGCCGCCCGATGCGGCGACGGCGTCGGCGACGGTGTCGTCGGCCGCGTTCATGAGGCCGACGAGTGCGCGCGTCGACCGTTCCTCGAGCGCGGGCGCGCCCGTGAGCGCGGCTGTGACCGCCTTCCACACGAGCGGCGCGTCCGGGGTGGCGAGATGCGACATGTGGCCGCATGCCTCGTAGCCCCACGTCCAGAGGTCGTCGACACCTTCTTCGCGCGCGCCGGCGATCGCCGCCTCGAGCTCCGGGATCTCGTCGCGCGTGAGGCCGAAGCTCGGCACCCAGAGCTGGGCGCCGACGCCGTGCCGGGCGCACGTCTCTCTCAGGAGGCGCGCGAAGCGGCGGACGAACGGGCCCGCCGGCTCTCCCCAGTGCTTCCAGTACGGATCCGTCGCGAAGGTCGTCAGCCCCGGCAGCGACGCGACCGCGTCCCAGTCGGAGATGCCGTGCGCCCCCTCGGTCGCCGGCAGCAGGCAGATCGTGTTGGCGCCGCCCTGCGCAGCGACGTCCGCGACCATCTCGCGGAGGAAGTCGACCACCGACGCCTCGCGAAAAGCACGCGCCTCCGGCGACAGCTCGGTCGGCAGGTCGCCGCCGAAGCGCTCCCGGCAGTAGTCGCAGCGACAGGTCCAGCGCGCCTCGTCCTCGACGCCGACGTGGATCGGCACGACCCAGGCCGGCTCGTCCCAGAACACGGCGTCGACGCCGGCCTCGAGCGCGGCCGACGCCCACTCCTTGCAGAACGCGCGATATGCGGGGCTGTTCAGACACGCGGCCGCGACGCGGCGCCCGTCGTCCATCACCTGGCATTCCTCGGGATGGAACGCGACCCACCGGCTCTCCGCCTCGCCGCCGAACGTTCGGCCGAGGCCCCAAGGGCTCACCTGCACCGTCAGTCCGACGTCGTGCGAGGCGGCGACCATCTCGGCGAACGTCCCACGGTAGTAGGCGAGGTCGTTCTCGGAGAACGTATGCAGCACCCCGGTATAGCCGCGCGCCGCGAGGTCGGCCATGTCGCGCCGGACGTGGCGGACCACCCGTACTCCGAAGTACGAGCAACCGACGCTCGCGGCGCGCGGTTGGAGGGTCACTTGTCCATCCTGTCGCATCTCGTCCCGGTGGTCAATACCACTTAGCCGCGCACCGCCCCCGCGGTCAGCCCGAAAGCGATCCGGCGCTGGATGAGGAGGAAGAAGACGACGACCGGGATGGCCACGAGGGTCGAGCCCGCCATGAGGCCGCCCCAATCCGTGTTGCGGCTCGTGCCGAGGAAGTAGGAGAGCCAGACGGTCGCGGTCTGCTTGCCCTGGTCGTTCAGTAGGATGCGGGCGAAGATGTACTCGTTCCAGCTGGTGATGAAGGCGAAGACCGAGGTCGCGACGAGGCCCGGCGCGACGAGCGGGAGCAGGATGCGGAGGAACGCACCCAGCCGGCTGCTGCCGTCCACCATCGCCGCCTCCTCGAGATCCTTCGGAATGCCGAGGACGAACCCGCGCAGCGTCCACACCGAGAACGGGAGCGCGAACGTGAGGTACGTGATGATCACGCCGGTGAGTGTGTTCACCTGGTGGTAGCGAGCGAGGACGACGTAGAGCGGGATGATCAGCCCGACGCCCGGCAGCATCTGGATGCCGATCATCAGGACGATGAAGAGCTTCCGCCCGGAGAAGCGGTACTTCGCGAGCGCGACCGCCGCGAGCAGCGAAAGCACCATCGCCACCGCGACCGTGACGAGCACGACGATGAGGCTGTTCTTCACGTCCACCCAGAAGAACGGCTTGTGGATCGCAGTCGCAAAATGCGACAGCGTCGGATGCATCGAGAACCACGTCGGCGTGCGACTGTTGATCTCGTCGTCCGGCTTGAACGCGGTCGAGATCATCCAGAAGATCGGGAAGACCATGACGACGAAGAGCGCGACGCCGATCGTGTTCCAGAGCGCGCGGCTCGAGTGCCGGCGCGTCATTGGACCTCTCCGATCCGCACCATCTTGCGGACGTACACGACGCTCATCGCCGCCACGATCACCAGCATGAGGAGCGAGATGGCGGCGCCGCGGCCGTAGTCGTTCTTGAAGTAGCCCTCCTCGAACAGGTAGATCGCCATCAGGTAGTTGCCCGGGTGAATGGCCGGCTGGCCGATGAGCAGGTACGGCTGCGTGAAGACGCCGAAGTCCCAGAGGATCGACAGGCTCGTGAGGATGAGCAGCACCGGCCGGATGACCGGCATCGTCACGTCGAGGAACACCTGCCACGGACGCGCGCCGTCGATCTCGGCCGCCTCGACGAGCTCGCCCGGCACCTGCGAGAGGGCGGCGTACACGGTGATGATGACGAACGGAAGCGCGCCCCACACGATGAGCACGGTGACGATGCCGAGCTGCGAGAAGGTCGTCGCGTACCAGTCGTGGTGGAAGTAGTTCCCGACGTGCAGCTCGGTGAGGACGTAGTTGAGGACGCCGTTCTGGTAGTTCGTCATCCAGTTCCAGACCTGGACGGCGACGACCGGCGGCATCGCCCAGACGAGCACGAGGCCTGCGGTGAGGAGGATGCGCACCCACGCGCTGACGCGCACGAGCAGGAGCGCGGTCAGGGTGCCGAGCACCATCGTCAGGCCGACGTTCGCGATCGTGAAGATGATCGTGCGCACGACCGTGTGCCAGAACACCGGGTCGTGCAGCACGAGGCCGAAGTTGTGCAGGCCGACGTACCTGCCCTGGTGCCGGATCAGCTCGAACAGGCCGTACTGCTGGAGCGAGAGCCGGACGAGACTGTAGATCGGGTATCCGAGGATCGCGCCGAGGACGACGACCACCGGAAGGATCAGCCCGTACGGCACGGCGCCGCTCCCGACGCGGCGCCATGAGAGCGAACGCCGCCGAGACCTTGGTGTGGTCTCGGCGGCGCTGGCCATCTACTTCGTCAGCCCAGCCCTGCGGCTAGGGCTGATTCAACGTCGCGGTGATGTTGTCGCTCGCCAGGGTCGCGGCCTGCTTGACCGTGAACTTCCCGCCGAGGATCTCGGAGAGCATGGTGCGGAGGATGTTCCCGTTCTCGACGTCCACCCAGTGCTTGGCGGCGGGAACGAACCAGCTGCGGGCGGCTGCCCGCTCGTTCACGCTCGTCCCGAGCAGGTTGGTCGCGTTCGGGATGTTGCCCTTCGACTGGAAGCCGCGCTCGGAGCTCGTGCTGGTGAAGTCCTTGATCCAGTCCGCTGCCAGCGCCTTGTTCGGGCTCGGAGCGGGGACTGCCAGGTCGGAGCCGCCGAGGAAGCCCGGCATCGCCTTCCCGGGGACGTGGCTCGGCATGACGAACTGCGCCGTCACGGACTTGTACTTCGTGCCGGTGCAGCAGCTGAACCAGCCCGGCCCGATGATGGCGCCGGCGCCGCCCTGCGAGAAGATGTCGTACGGAGCGGGATTGCCCTCGTTCGACGTCTTGCTCGCCCTCGAGGCCGCGAGCCAGAAGTTCTTCCACGCTGTGAGACCGGCGATGGAGGCCTTCGAGTCGAGGTTCCCGACCCACTTGTGCGCGTGCGTGTACGCGATGCTCCCGCCGTAGTCGTAGACGAAGCTCATCGCGTAGTACCAGTCGGTACCGGCGATGTAGACGGGCGAGAAGCCCTGCGTGCCCTTGTTCGCGGACGCGAGCTTGGAGAGATCGGAGGTGAACTGCGACAGGCTCGTCGGCAGTTTCTTGATCCCGGCCTTCGACCAGGCATCGGTCCGGTAGGTCACGACGCGTGAGCCCGCGTAGTACGGGACGCCGTAGAGATGGCCGCCGTACATGCCCGACTTCGCGAGGCCCGCGAGCCAGTTGGCGGAGTTCGCGAAGTTGCTCTTGAAGGACGAGATGTCCGCGAACGCGCCGGCTGCCATGTACTTCGTCATCTCGGTGTTGCCCATCTCGATGACGTCCGGCGTGTTCCCGCCCGCCAGCGTTGCGTCGAACTTCTGGAGATGGTCACCCCAGTTCTGGTACTGCACGTCGACCGTCCATCCGGGATGGTCGGACTGGAACTGCTGGTTCGCTGCGGCGACGATGTCCGGCCAACCCGACTGCGCGTCGACCTGAAGCCAGACCGTCAACTTGTTGGCCTGCTGCCGCCCGGTCGACGCGCCGGCGGTAGCCGCCATGACGCCGAGCGCGACGGCTAGAGCGGCCGCCACGACAACTCGTAGTCTCATGCAAGTCTCCTCGAGCCGTCGACGCCCGGTGGCAAGGTGGTCGGTGCGTCGATTGGTCTATACCAGTTGGCCACGGGCGGACATTGGCATACCAGACCAACCGTGTCAACCCCGGCTTCTCGCCGGTCCGCTCGAGCCCTCAGCCCTGGGGCGTCCGGAGCTCGGTCACGATGCGGTAGCGGTCGCCGCGGTAGACCGAGTGGACGAACTCGACCGTCCGGTCGCGCTCGTCTCGGCTCGTGCGCTCGAAGAGGAACGCAGGCGAGTGGAGGGGGACGCCGAGCGCCGCCGATTCCTCCTCGTTCGTCACCGTCGGCTCGATCGTTTGCGTTCCGTGGACGATGTGGATCTCGTACCGATCCCGGAGCAGGTCGTAGAACGAGCCGGTGAGATCCTTCGCCGTCAGTCCGGGCACGAGGCCCTCCGGAAGGTGGAGCGTCTCGATCGCCATCGTCTCCCCGTCGGCCATGCGAAGGCGCTTGATCACGAGGATCGGCTCGGATGGAGACACCTGCAGGAACCGGCCGAGACGGGCGCCGGCGAGGATCGTCGTCATCGAGAGGGTGCGGCTGCCGGGCTCCATCCCACGCCGGCGCATGTCGTCGCTGAAGGAGGTGATGGTCAGCTCCTGGGAGATCTTCGGGTGCTGGACGTAGGTCCCGCTGCCGCGCCGGCGGACGAGGTAGCCCTCGCGCGCGAGGTCGTCGAGCGCGGCGCGAACGGTGAGCCGCGAGACGCCGAGATCGGCGCTCAGCTGGCGCTCGGAGGGGATCGCCGTCCCGACGCCGAGTTGCTGGATGAGGTCGAAGACCTGCCGGCGCGTGTGGCTCTGCTTGGTCACCTTCGGCACGCTCATGGCCCGGCGCACTATAGACCAGTCCTCCAAAATTGGTCAATGCCATTGCGTTTGTCGCCGGGGACCGGTATAGATTGAAACCTCGTGGCCGGGATCGTGCTCGAACGCGTCAGCAAGGTCTTCGGCGGCGGCGTCGTCGCGGTCGACGACGTCTCGCTCGAGATCCAGAGCGGCGAGTTCCTCGTGCTGGTGGGTCCTTCCGGCTGCGGCAAGTCCACGCTCCTCCGCATGATCGCCGGCCTGGAGGACGCCACGGAGGGCACGATCAGCATCGACGGCCGCGACGTCACCGAGCTGCCGCCGCGCTCGCGCGACGTGGCGATGGTGTTCCAGAGCTACGCCCTCTACCCGCACATGAGCGTGCGCGAGAACCTCGGCTACGGCCTCAAGGTTCGGAAGACCCCGAAGAAGGAGGCGGCCGAGCGCGTGGCGCGGGCCGCGAAGCTCCTCGGCCTCGAGGAGATGCTCGACCGCAAGCCCGGCGCGCTCTCGGGCGGCCAGCGCCAGCGCGTCGCCATGGGGCGCGCCATCGTGCGCGAGCCGAAGGCCTTCCTCATGGACGAGCCGCTGTCGAACCTGGACGCGAAGCTCCGTGTGAGCATGCGTGCCTCACTCGCAAGCCTCCATTCGCGCTTGCGCACGACGACGATCTACGTCACCCACGACCAGGTCGAGGCGATGACGCTCGGACAGCGCGTTGCGGTGCTGCGCGACGGTCGCGTCCAGCAGGTGGATACGCCCCAGGCGCTGTACGCGCGGCCGACGAACCTGTTCGTCGCGGCCTTCATCGGCTCGCCGGCGATGAACCTCGTGGAAGCCGAGCTCTCCGACGAGCGGCTGAGCTTCGCCGGCTTCTCCCTCCCCGTCGCGCGGCACACGATCCCCGACGGTGCGAACGGCCGCGTCGTCGTGGGCATCCGCCCGGAGGCGTTCGAGGACGCCGCGTTCGCCGATCAGGCGCTGCCGCAGGTGGACGTCGACGTCGAGGTGGTCGAGGAGCTCGGCGCGGAGACGCACGTCATCTTCTCGGTCGACGCCGTCCCGGTGGACGTGAGCGGCGTGCGGGAGACGGACGAGGAAGAAGCGCTGATCGGAGAGCCGCGGACGCTCTTCACCGCTCGGGTCGTTCCGACCACCGCAGCGCAGCCGGGCGCCTCGCTCCGCCTCGCGGTGGATCCGTCCCGGTTCCACTACTTCGATCCCGAGACCGGAGAACGCTTCGCAGGAACTACGGTCCCGACGCTGGCTCGGGCGTAGTCTCGCCGCCGTAGCCGCGGCGGCCTGCGCCGGGCCCGCGGCTGCGTCGCCGAGCGGGTCGGTGACGATCGCGCCGTTGCGCGGCGCGCCGACGCCGGCGTTGCTCGCGCGCGTCGCAGCAGGCCAGGTCGGGGGACTCCTGCTGCTCGGGAACGCCTGGAGGAGCGCCGTCGCCACGGCGGCGGCCGTCGACCGGGTGCAGCAGGTCGCCTGCCGCCGAGGGTCGCCCCTCCTCGTGACGATCGACCAGGAGGGCGGCACTGTCCGCCGCCTGCCGTGGGCGCCGCCCACGCTCTCCGCCGCGTCCATGCGGACGGAGGCCGAAGTGCGTCGTCAGGCCGCGGGCGCCGCAGCCGCGCTGCGCCTGGCGCACGTCTCGGTAGATCTCGCGCCCGTCGCCGACACGATCTCGACACCGCGGAGCTTCCTCGGCACGCGCTCGTTCGGCAGCGACCCCACGCTCGTCGCGTCCCTCACCGCAGCGTTCGTCTCCGGTCTCCAGGGCGGCGGCGTCGCAGCGACGGCAAAGCACTTCCCGGGCCTCGGCAGTGCGGTCGCGAGCACCGACGACCGCGCCGTCACCATCGGTCGCGGCGCCGCATTCCTCACCGCGCGACTGGCGCCGTTCCAGGCAGCGATCGCAGCGGGGGTCAGGCTGGTCATGGTCTCGAACGCCTCGTATCCGGCGCTCGACCCGAGCGGCGCGCAGGCGGTCTTCTCGCACGCGATCGTCACCGACCTGCTGCGCGACCGGCTCGGCTTCGACGGCGTCGTCGTCACCGACGCGCTCGATGCGAAATCGGTGGCGGCCGCCCCGCACGGGCCGGCGCGCGCGCTCGCGGCCGGGGTCGACCTGATGCTCTACAGCAGGACGTCCGCGAGCGAGGAGGGATACGCGAGCCTCGCTCGCGACGCAGCCGCCAGCGCGACCGTGCGTGCCGACCTCTCAGCCGCGATTCGGCGCATCGACGCGCTGAAGGCATGGCTCGCCGGCCACGGCGGCCCCACGTGCAAGTCGTGACCCGCTCAGCCACGGAGGCCGGTACCAGGTACCGGTTCGAGAGGGTGACGACTCCTATACGCCGAGGCGGTCGAGCGTCGCCTCGTCGCGGCGCCAGCGCGGCCGGACTTTGACGACGAGCTCGAGGAAGATCTGATGCCCGACGAGCGCCTCGATCTCCGGGCGGGCGCGCGTTCCGATGTCCTTGACGATCGACCCGCCCTTGCCGACGACGATCTGCTTCTGCGACTCGGTCTCGACGAGCAGGAACGCACGAACGGCCTTGTCGCCCATCTCCTCGATCTCGACGGAGATCGCGTGCGGGATCTCGTCGCGGGTGAGCCAGAGCGCCTTCTCACGGATCAGCTCCGCGATCTGCGCCTCCACCGAGAGATCGGTGCGCTGCTCGCGCGGGAAGTACAGCGGCCCATCCGGCAGGAGCCCGACGAGCTCGTCGCGTAGCTGCGCAATTCCGTCGCCCGTCTTCGCGCTCACGGGATGCAGCGCGTGGAAGTTCCCGAGCCGCGCGGCCGCATTCATCTGCTCTGCGATGTGACCGGCCTTCAGGCGGTCGACCTTGTTCAGCGCGATCACCACCGGGACCTCGAGCGAGAACACGCGCGAGGCGATGAAGCGGTCCCCCGCGCCGATCCGTTCGCGCGCGGAGAGCACGAAGACGACTGCGTCGACTTCCTCGAACGACATGTCGACGGTGTGCTGCATGCGCTCCGTGAGCGCGTCGCGAGGCCGCTGGAAGCCGGGCAGGTCGGCGAGGACGAGCTGGTAGTCGTCGGCGTTCGCGATCCCGAAGATCCTCCGCCGCGTGGTCTGCGGCTTGTCGGAGACGATTGCGACCTTGCCTCCGCAGAGCGCGTTGACGAGCGTCGACTTGCCGACGTTCGGACGGCCTGCGACGGCGACGAAGCCCGACTTCACTCCGGCAGGTCCCAGGTGTCCGGGAGCAGCTCGTCCGCCCGGTACTCGGCGATCGTCCCGTCGGCGCGCCGGAACGTCACGCGTCCGATGCGCCACTCGTGCAGCCACTGCCGGCACCCGCCGCAGGGGGACGCGGTGATCCCGATCGCTTCGACGTCCCCGGGGCGCACCCCTGCGTGCGCGGCGGCGACGATCGCCGACTTCTCCGCGCAGACGCCGAGCGGATAGGCCGCGTTCTCGACGTTCACGCCGTCGAAGACGCGACCGTCCAGCGTCAGCAAGGACGCTCCCACGTGGTATTTCGAGTAGGGCGCGTACGCATTCGCCGCCGCTGCCTCCGCGCGCTCGACGAGCTCGACGCCGTTCACGTCAGCACCTGGAAGACGACGAGCGTCACGAGCGCTCCGAGCGCCCCGCCGTACAGCACTTCGAGCCGCGAGTGCACGCCGGCCTCGACGCGCGTCTGCGCGACGAGGAGCGCCATCACGAAGGTGAGCGAGGAGATGAGGAAACGATGGTGGTCGTCCGACACGTACGTGGCGGCCATCCAGCCGGCGAATGCGATTCCCGAGTGCCCGGACGGCAGCCCGCCGCGCAGCGGCGTGCCGCTGCGCGTGAGCGCCTTCGTCGCGATGACGACGAAGAAGACGAGCACGAGCGCGGTGAGCGTGATCTCGGCGGGTGCGTCGCGGACGCGGTCGAGCACGCGGGCCGTGCGATGCGCAGCCGCGTGCGCGAAGACGAGGTATCCGACGGCGATCGCAGTCACCGCTGCAATGAGGACCGCCCCGGCGGCGATGTCCTTGGCGAGCTTCGCGTTCGGGTCGAACGACGTCGTCGACACGTCGATTGCCCCCTCGATGGCGGAGTTGACCATCTCGGCGACGAGCACGAACGCAATGGCGATCAACAGCAGGATGAGATCGTCACGGCCGACGCCGAGCGCCGCCGCCGCGCCGATGACGACCATGGCGATCACGAAATGGATGCGCAGGTTCCGCTGCGTTCGGAGGACGTGGATGATCCCTTCGAAGGCGTAGTTGAAGCTGTCGAGCAGCGTCGGTGCGCGGCCCGGCGCGGGCGGCGGCGTCTCGCGTGCGCGCTCGCGCGGCGGCGGCGTGGTCACGGTCACCGGTGCAACGCCTCTCTCGCCTCCATCGCGTCGCCGTGGTCGTACCCGACGAGGTGCAATACCGCGTGCACGATCGGCGCCCGCCACTCGGCGCCGACGACCTCCGGGCAGACGACGACGTCGCCGAGCTGGCGCGGGAGCCCCGGCGGAAGCTCTTCGAGCCCGTCCACCGGGAACGCGAGCGCGTCCGTCGCCTCGTCGATGCCGAGATGCTCGCTCTTGAGCGCGCGACTCTCCTCCCGCGAGACGAATGCGACCCCGATCTCTCCCGAGTCGACGCCCTCCGCGGCAAGCACGCGACGTACCAGCTCCGCCGCGCCGTCCTCGTCGACGTCGATCCCGGAGCGATTCTCGACCTCGACCTCGATCACCGGCGTCGCTGCGTCCCGGTCTGCTCGGAGTGGCGCTTGTACGCCTCGACGATGCGCTGCACGAGCTTGTGCCGCACGACGTCCTCGTGCCCGAAGTGCACGAACGAGATCCCGTCGACGTCTCCGAGGATGTCCTGCACCTGGATGAGGCCGGACGCCTGCTCGCGCGGAAGATCGACCTGCGTCACGTCGCCGGTGACGACCACCTTCGACCCGAAGCCGAGCCGCGTCAGGAACATCTGCATCTGCTCCGGCGAGGTGTTCTGCGCCTCGTCGAGGATGATGAAGCTGTCGTTGAGCGTGCGACCGCGCATGAATGCGAGCGGTGCGACCTCGATTGTGCCGCGCTCCATGTACGTGTTGAGGCGCTCCGGGTCCATCGTGTCGTAGAGCGCGTCGAAGAGCGGACGCATGTACGGATCCACCTTTGCGAGCACGTCGCCGGGCAGGAAGCCGAGCCGCTCGCCCGCCTCCACCGCGGGGCGCGTGAGGATGATCCGGCCGACCTGGCGCTCGGAGAGCGCGGCGACGGCGAGAGCGATGGCGAGGTACGTCTTTCCCGTGCCGGCAGGCCCGATGCCGAACGTCACGGTGTCGTTGCGGATCGCGTCCACGTAGCGCTTCTGCGTGACCGTCTTCGGCGTGATCCGCTTGCCGCGATGCGACCACACGACGTCGTCGAAGATGTCGCGGACGTCCTCGGCCTGGTCGATCGCGTTGAGAATCGTGTCGATCGTGCCGGCCCCGACCTCCTGGCCGCTCTCGACCAGCTCGACGAGCTCTTCGACGACCGCACGGGCCTCCGAGACCTTCGCGTCGTCGCCGTCGAGCGTGAGCCGGTTACCGCGCAGGTTGATCGTGCAACCGAGCCGCTCCCTGAGCACGCCGAGGACGCCGTCGCCGACCCCGGCGAGCTCGGCCGCTACGTCGTTGGGAACCTCGAGAACGTCCTGCACACGCTCAGTGTAGGCGGGCTCTCGGTCCCCGACCCTATGCCAGCTTCTCCCTCACGATCTGGCTGACGACGGAGCCGTCCGCGCGGCCTGCGACCTGCGGCATCACGTCGGCCATCACGCGGCCGAGGTCGGCCATGCTCGTCGCACCCACCTCCGCGATGGCGTCGTCGACGATCTCCTCGATCTCGTCCTCGGAGAGTGGCGACGGCATGAACTCCTCGAGCACTGCGAGCTCGCGCTCCTCGGACGCCGCCTGCTCCTCGCGGCCGCCGGCGCGGAACGCCTCGGCGGCCTCGACACGACGCTTGCGCTCTCGCTGCAGGACCTGGAGCTCCTCGTCCTCGGACAGCGGCCGTTGCAGCTCCTTCTCGGATCCCTTGAGCGCGTTGAGGATGAGCCGCAGCGCGTCGCGGCGCTCGGCGTCGCGGGCCTTCATGGCCTCGCGCAGCTCGCCCTCGATCGTCTCGATCCGGCTCACGTCATCCTTCCGGTCAGGCCGCCGCCCAGCACGTGCCAATGGAGATGGAACACCGTCTGGCCGGCTCCCGCACCGGCGTTGACGACGACACGGTAGTCGCTCAGGCCCGCGTCTGCCGCGACGTCGGCGATGAAGTCGAGCATGCGCTTCGCCTCGTCGGCGGGAAGCTCGGCGACGCCGTGAAAGCTCTCGACGTGGCGCTCGGGGATGACGAGCAGGTGCGTCGGAGCCTGCGGATTGATGTCGCGGATGGCGACGAAGCCCTCGACGGCGGCGACGTGGTCGCCTTCGCGATAGATCCTGCAGAAGAGGCAGTCGTCAGGCAGCGCGGATCCCCTCCTCCGTGATCGCGTCGCCGCGGACGCGCACGAACTCTCCGACGGGAGCGTCGACGAGCCACGGCGAGTAGTCGTCGCCGTAGCCGCGGCCGGGGCGATCGACGAGCACGACATCCTCGCGGCCGATCTTCGTCCGCCACCGCGCACGGCACGCGTCCTCCGAGAGCTCGCGCAGCCGCGCCGCCCGCTCCCGCTTGACCGCCGGCGTGACCGGGTCGTCGTGCTCGGTGCGGGTGCCGGGCCGCGGCGAGTACGGGAACACATGCAGCTTCGTCAGCCCGGCGTCGCGCGCGACGCCAAGCGTGTTCGCGAAGGCGCGCTCGTCCTCGGCCGGAAAGCCCACGATGACGTCGCTCGTCAGGTTGAACTCGTCGCGGAGCGGTGCAAGCCGGCGCAGGAACGTCGCGGCGGAGTAGCGGCGCCCCATCGCGCGCAGCACGCCGTCGTCGCCGGACTGGAGCGGAACGTGCAGATGCCTGCTCACCGCCGGCGTCTCGCGCAACGCGTCGACGAGCGCGTCGTTCACGTGGTTGATCTCGATGGACGAGAGCCGCAGACGTTCGAGGCCCGGCGTCTCGCCGGCTACGCGAACGAGACGTGGCAGGTCGTAGCCTCCGTCGCGATCGCGGTAGCAGCCGAGATTGATCCCGGTGAGCACGACTTCTCGGTGCCCCTGCTCCACGCGGCGGGCGATCTCGGCCAGCACCGCCGCAGCGGGCCGGCTGCGGGACGCGCCGCGCACGAGCGGAATGACGCAGAAGTTGCACGAGAAGCTGCAGCCGTCCTGCACCTTGACGAACGCGCGCACGCGGTCGAGCCGCGCATCGGCCTGCACGCAGCCGATCGCGCCGACGTCTCCCGCGACGAAGGCGGGCGTCGCCTCGCTCCTTCGCGCAACCACGACGACGTTGTCGGGAAGCCCGGCGAACGCGTGGCCGGCGAGGTTCGCGCCGCAACCGGTCACGTACACGCGCCGATGCGTGCGGGCGGCGCGCGCCGCCGCCTTGCGCGACTTCGCCACGGCCTCGTTCGTGACGCAGCAGGTGTTGACGACCGCGATCTCGGCCGCCTCGCTCTCGACGTGGCCGTCCGCGAGCAGCGCCTCGCGCACCTCGTGTGCATCGACATGCGAGACCTTGCAGCCCAGGAACTGCACCGAGAAGCTCGTCACGGACGGAATTCGAGCAGGTCCGCGGCCCAGCCGTCGCGGACGCGGCGCTCGATGCGCTGCCAGCCGGCGACGCTCGGGTCGTCGCGCTCGAGGTACCCGGAGGTGATCGCGCGCTGCACCTGGAGCCTCGGCAGGAGGCCCTCGACGACCTCGAGCGCGATGTTCATCACCGCGAGCGCGGCCGGCCGCATCACCTCGCCGATCTCGAGCTCGACACCGTTGACCCTCGCGTTCTCCCGCGCAGAATCCAGCGCGACCTCGTCCAGGTCGACGGCCGTGACCGGATCGAAGCCGAGCTTCGCCGCAGCGATCGAGAGCACACCCGAGCCGCAGCCGACGTCGAGCAGGCTCGTCGGCTCGGCGTCCTGCAGGAAATCGAGGCAGAGGCGCGTCGTCGCATGTGCGCCCGTGCCGAACGCACGGCCGGGGTCGATGACGACGGGGACGAGATCGGCGGGCGGCGACTCCCACGGCGGCCCGACCCAGAGCCGTCCGACGGAGACGCCGTGATGGAAGTCCTTCCACGCGTCCTCCCAGCCCTCGCGCACCTCGTCGGCCTCGATCAGGTCGAAGCCGATCGGCGGCTCGTCGGCGTACACGGCGAACGCGCCGTCGAGCTCTTCGACGCCCTCGGGAAAAAGATGCAGCAGCAGGAGGAGCTCCGGCTCGCCGCCGACGATCACGTAGCGCTTCAGTGGAAGGCGCTCTTGAGCTTGTCGAAGAAGCCTTCGTCGGGCTTGTACGTCCGCTCGTCCGCCTGCGCGTCGAAGTCCTCGAGCAGGCGCCGCTGCTCGTCGCTCAGATGCCGTGGCACGACGACGTTCACGAGCACGCGCTGGTCGCCTCGGCCGAAGCCCTGGAGCACGGGCATTCCCTTGCCGCGGAGGACGACGACCGCGCCCGGCTGCGTGCCGGCCGCGAACTCGAGCTCCTCGTCGCCCTCCAGCGTCGGAACGGCGACGGTCGCGCCGAGCGCGGCCTGCGTCATCGTCAGATCGACGGTGGAGAAGACGTCGTTGCCCTCGCGCACGAAGCGCGGGTCGGGCCGGATGCGCACGCGTACGTACGCGTCCCCGGCGCGAGCGCCGAGCATGCCCGCATGTCCTTCGCCGCTCAGCCGGATCTGCTGGCCGTCGTGGATGCCCGCCGGGATGTCCACGTCGAGCCGCCGCTCCTCGACGACCCGGCCGGCGCCCTCGCACGCCGTGCACGGCGTTTCGATCCTCCGGCCGGTGCCGCCGCACGTCGGGCACGCCTGCGTGCGGACGAACTCGCCGAAGACGCTGCGCGACACCTGCTGCAGACGTCCGGCGCCCGCACAGGTAGGGCACGTCGTGATCTCCGACCCGGGCTCGGCGCCGTCGCCGCCGCAGTGCGCGCAGGTCACCGCGACGCGGAACGGCACCTCGCGCTTCGTGCCGCGTGCGGCGTCGACGAGCTCGATCTCCACCTCTGCGGCGAGATCCGGCCCGCGCGACTGAGGCCGGGCCCCCACCAGATCGTCGCCGAAGAACGCGGCGAACAGGTCCGAGAGACTGCCGAAGTCGAAATGACCCGGCTGGAAGCCACCGCTGCGCAGGCCGGCGTGCCCGTACCGGTCGTACAGCTCACGCGTCTCCGGCTTCGAGAGCACCTCGTAGGCCTCGACCACCTCGCGGAAGCGCTCCTCCGCATCGGGCGCGCTCGAGACGTCCGGGTGCAGCTCGCGCGCGAGGCGGCGAAACGCCTTCTTGATGTCTCCCTCGCCCGCGCCGCGCGAGATGCCGAGGAGCTCGTAGTAGTCCCGCTCCGTCGTGGCCATGGATCGAGGTTAGCGATCCGAGTACACGGACTCGGCGAAGCGCGAGAGCTCGGTGGCGGCGGAGCGAACCGCGCCCACGGCCTTCTCGTAATCCATTCGCACCGGGCCGATCAGGCTGACCGCGCCGAGGACGCGATGCATCACGCCGTAGGCGGCGCCGACGAGAGCGATCTCCTGCAGCCCCGGGTGTGCGAGCTCGTGGCCGACGCGGACGAACGGCCCTCGCGTATCGAGGCTCGCGTCCCCGAGCACGTCGAGCAGCGCGGCCCGCTTCTCGACGAGCTCGAACAGGCTGCGGTACGCCTCCAGCTCGTCGCTCCGCACCTCACCGAGCAGATCGGCGGCTCCGCCGACGTAGAGACGCTGCGCGGCGGAGACGAGCTCGGTGAACGCGGGCCGCAGCGCGGCGAGGAATGCGCGCTCGCGGACGCTCAGGCCCGGATCGTCGAAGCGGCGGCGCAACAACGTCGTCCCGAGCTGCAGCCCGGACACGGTCTCGTTCAGGTACTCGTTCGCCCACTGGGCGAGCCCGGGATCGACCGCGTCTTCGAAGTGGAAGAGCCGCTTCGTGACGCCGCCGGCGGAGGTGATGACGACGACCATCACGAGCTCCGGCCGCAGCAGCAGGACCTCGACGCGGACGATCGTCGTCGCCTCGAGCGGCGGCGCGGACACGAGCGCGAGCAGTCGCGTCACCTGCGAGAGCATCTCCGTCGTCGCCTGCAGCGCGGACTCGACCTCGGTGCGAGTCGTGTGCAGATCGAGAGGGAACTCCGCCGGATGCGGCGCCATCCGGCCGAGCACCTCGTCGGCGTAGTAGCGATAGCCCGCCTCGGTCGGAACGCGGCCCGCAGACGTGTGCGGGTGCATGAGCAGCCCGAACGACTCGAGCTCGGCGAGCTCCGCGCGCGCCGTCGACGGCGCGATGGGCAGGCCTGCGCGGTCGACGAGCGTCTTCGACCCCACCGGCTGGCCGGTGGCGACGTACTCCTCGACCACGCGCCGCAGGATCTCCTTCTGGCGCTCAGTTAGCTGCATTTGCAGGAATTTTAGCCTGCGATGAGGTCGGCGGTGACGGCGCCGCCGAGGAAGCGGCCCCGTTCGGTGAGCGTGAGCGTGTCGGCGTTGCGCTCGGCGAGCCCGAGCTGCTCCGCGCGCGCGAGGCCCGCGGGGTCGAGCGCCTTCTCCAGGCCCGCGAGCGGCAGCGGGTCGTCGAGCCGCAGGCCGAGCATCAACCGCTCACGGGCGAGCACGTCCTCGTCGAGCGGCTCGAGCTCGCGGGCGTAGTCCCCGGACAGGTAGCGCGCGAGCTTCGGTGTGTTCCGCCGCCGCTCGCCGCCGATCGTCGAGACGGCGCCGACACCGATGCCGAGGTAGTCGTGCCCGAGCCAGTAGCCGAGGTTGTGTCGCGCGCGCAGGTCGCCACGACAGAAGTTCGCGGTCTCGTACCAGCGATAACCGGCACCGGTGAGCGTGGAGACGACGCGCTCGAAGTAGTCCTCCATCGCTTCGGCCTGCCGTGCGAGCTCGTCGCCCCAGGCGTGCGTGAAGCGCGTGCCCGGCTTCGCCTCCAGCTCGTAGCAGGAGAGGTGCTCGGGCCCGAGCCCGATCGCGTCGGCGAGATCGGACTCGAGGTCGGCGACGGTCTGACCCGGGATGCCGTAGATGAGGTCGAGGGAGAGGTTGTCGAAGCCGGCGTCGCGTAGGTGCGCGAACGCGCGCCGTACGTCCGCGGGCTGCGCGCCCCGCTCGAGCACGTCGAGGAGACGTGGGCGGAAGCTCTGCGCCCCGAGGGAGACGCGGGTCACACCGGCGTCGCGCAGCGCGCGGGCGAGCTCGGGAGTCACCGTCTCGGGGTTCGCCTCGACGGTGACCTCTTCCGCTGCCGGCAGCGCCTCGAGCAGGCGAACGAGCTCCGGCAGCGCGGTGAACGTCGGCGTCCCGCCGCCGAGGAAAACGGTCTCGACGTCGCGGGCGAGCACGCCTCGTTCGCGCTCGAGCTCGCGCAGGAGCGCGTCGACGTAGGCGGCGTGCTGCTCGGGCCGGCCGACGACGGTGACGAAGTCGCAGTAGCCGCACCGGTGCGCGCAGAACGGCAGGTGCACGTAGAGGTGCTCGACGCCGTTCACGGAGCCCTCTTCGGCCGTGGGACGAGCTCGCCGCCGCAGTTGGGGCAGACGTGCTCGAGCCGGTCACCGCAGTCGGCGCAGAACGTGCACTCGAACGAGCAGATGACTGCTGCGCCATCGGGGGACAGCCCGGCGCCGCAGCGCTCGCAGGTCGTGCGCATCTCGAGGCTCATGACGACTGCTTGCTCCCCTGGCCGATGCTGAGCACGGCGAGGAACGCCTCTTGCGGCACCTCCACCGCGCCCACCTGCTTCATCCGCTTCTTACCGGCCTTCTGCTTCTCGAGCAGCTTGCGCTTGCGCGAGATGTCGCCGCCGTAGCACTTCGCGAGAACGTCCTTGCGGCGCGCCTTCACCGTCTCGCGGGCGATCACGCGTGCGCCGATCGCCGCCTGGATGGCGACGTCGAACATTTGCCGCGGGATCTCCTCGCGCAGCTTGTCGACGAGGAGACGGCCGCGGTCGTAGGCGAAGTCCTTGTGCACGATGAGCGAGAGCGCGTCCACCGTCTCGCCCCCGACGAGGACGTCGACGCGCACGAGGTTGC
>DATAMX010000222.1:0-6692 GCA_036260475.1 Gaiellaceae bacterium
TCATGGAGCTCGACCTGCGTCCTCGACCAGGCGGCACATGAGCGCGACCGCATCGTCCGTGTCGAGCGCCTGCTGCTCGATGAGCGAGCGCCACGTCGCAAACGAGACGGCGTGTCCGAGCGCGGCCCGCGTCCGACGCGCTGCGCGCCCGCGCAGCCGCCGCCCGCGCATGAGCATGTCCGCGACGGAGTCGAGGTAGTCGTAGAAGAAGCGCAGCCTCCGCCCGACGATCGGCACGAGCGCCTCGTCGCGGAAGAGGCTCGCGTACATCGCACGCGTCCGCTCGAAGAACGCGTACAGCTCTCGTAGCGCGGCCTCCGTGCGTTCATCGGGATCGTCGATCGCCTCCCAGGCCCGCGAGTCGGGCGCCGGGTTGGCTGCGCGCCAGTGCGCCGAGCAGGCATCGAAGAGCGTCTCCTCGTCCGGGAAGTGGCGGTAGACCGTCGAGCGCCGAACGCCGGCGTGCTCTGCGATCGCGCTGACCGTCGTCCGCGCGGGGCCGAGCCGCTCGTGCAGCGCGGCCGCGCTCTCCGTGATGCGCAGGCGCGTCTGCGCCTCGAGCTCGGCCCGGCGGGTCATCCGGTAGGGGCGCTTTTGGTCGGACATAGTTGTCGCACCATATTGACACATGCGGCCGGAGTGCCTACATTCCACAGGACACCGCTGTCCACTGAAAGGAGCCGAAAGAGATGCAGACCGCCGCAGGGGCGAAGATCGTCGGCCCCACCGACGCACAGGAAGGCTTCCTCGGGAGCATCGGCGTGCGCTTCGTGATCGACGGCTCGGAGGCGGGAGAGCGCTTCTCGCTCGTCGAGCATCCGATGTCGGAGCGCGCGCTGGCGGCGCCGCTCCATCGGCACGCGCGGGAGGACGAGTACAGCTACGTCCTGCAGGGGCGCATGGGCGCGCTCCTCGGCGACGACGTCGTCGAGGCCGGGCCGGGCGATCTCGTGCACAAGCCGCGCAACCAGTGGCACACGTTCTGGAACGCGGGCGACGAGCCGTGCCGCATCCTCGAGATCATCTCGCCGGCCGGGTTCGAGCAGTTCTTCCGCGAGCTCTCCGACCTCGGAGGCGCGATGAACGCCGACCCCGCAGAGCTCGCAAGGCTGAGCGAGCGCTACGCGCTCGAGATGCAGCCGGAGTCGGTTCCGGAGCTCGTCCAGCGCTTCGGGCTGCGGGTGGGCGAGCCGCTCAGCGGAGGTTGGGCACCAGCTTGAGCAGGCGCCTTCGCTCGGCGGGCAGGTAGAAGCCGAGCACGGCGAGCGCGAGCGGGTACGCGAGCACGAGCAGGACCGACGGCGCGAGCGGCAGATGGGCCGCTCGCGCCGCGACCGTGAGGCCGACGCCGACGCCGACGCACGTGACGATGCGCCGCCACTGGTACGGCACCGGATACACGCGTTGCGCGTACAGCATCATCCCGCCGAAGAGGACGACGTACGCGGCCGCCGTCGAGATGGAGGCGCCGACCATCCCCCAGCGCGGGATGAGCCAGAAGTTCAGGCCGACGTTGACGGCGGCGCCGAAGCCGGTGACGACCCAGTTGAGCTGCGTCTTCCGCGCGCGGCCGCTCCCGATCGCGAGCACGGTGTAGCCGGCGTAGACGGCGCCGGCGAAGGCGAGGAGCGCGACGCCCTTCTCGGCGCGCGCGTAGTGGGGGCTCGTCAGCAGTCGCGTCCACCACGGAGCGAGCGCGCCGAGCGCGAGCGCGAGCCAGGACGCGAACGTCAGGAGGTACGTGAGGACGAACGCGTACGTCCTGCGGGCCTCGCGGTCGTCCTCGATCGAGTACGCGAACGCAGGCCAGGCGGTCCGGAAGGCGACCATGACGAAGGTGATGACGGAGGCGATCTTGACCGCTGCCGAGTACACGCCGGCCTCGGGCAGGCCCTTGTACCAGACGACGAACTCGCGATCGACCCAGTTGATCGTCCACAGCGCGAGCGCCGATGGGACGAGCGGCATGCCGAACACCTGCATCTTGCGCAGCAGCGCGCGGTCGAACTCGAGGCCGAGCTGCTCGGTCCGGTAGACGACGAGTGCGACGTAGGTGACGAGCGTCCCGGTGAAGTTGCCGACGACGAGGCCGATCGCGCCCCAGTGGAAGACGGCGACGAAGACCACCATCGCCGCGACGGTGATGAGCACGTTGCAGACGCTCGCGATCGCGTACTGCACGGAGCGTTCCTCGACGCGGAAGAGCGCGGTGAGCTGCTGGTAGTTCGTCTGCGCCCAGAGCCCGACCGCGCCGGCGCGCACGAGGTTCGGGTCGTGGCCGAGGCCGAGCCAGTGCCCGATCGGCCCCGCGAAGACGGCGCCGAGCACGAGCCCGAGCGTCGACATCCCCATCGTGAACCAGAACGAGGTCCGGATCACGGTCAGCTTCCCCGCTTCCTCCTTCTCGTCGAAGTAGAAGCGGAAGAACGCGCTCGAGATCCCCATCTGCAACGCGATCGCCGCGACCGCGGTCGTCGCGGTGACGATCTCGACGCGGCCGTATGCGCGCGGCGGAAGGTAGTGCGTGTACAGCGGCAGGAGGAGCGTCGCGAGGATGCGCGAGACGAGCCCGCCGAGGCCGTAGATCGCCGAGTGGCGGCCCAGCCGTCTGAGCTCTTGTCCCAGCCTCACTGCAGGCCAGCGTAGAGGTCGAGCAGCCGTTCCCCGACGACCGAGAGGTCGTGGACGCGCTCGACATACGCGCGGCTCGCCGCGCCGATGCGCCGAAGCTCCTCCGGAGAGGCGACGAGCTCCCGCAGCACCTCGGTGAGCGTCTCCTTGGTCGCGTGCACGATCGGCACCTTCAGCCCGAAGGCCTCCTCGGTGCGACGCGTCGCCTCTTCGTGCAGGAACGCGACCACGGGCTTGCCGAGCGCCATCGCCTCGATGGCGAACATGCCGTACCAGCCCGCGTTCAGCTGGTCGACGACGAGGTCTGCCGCTCGATAGCGCTCGAACGCCGCGCGATGGTCGACGCCCTCCACGAGCTCGAGGTTCAGCCCGAGCAGCTCCGCCGCGGCGACGACTTCCTCCGTGCCCTTACGCGACCGCGACGAGGGGGCGTGGAGCACGACGGGGTGCTCGCTGTCGGACGGAGGCGCAGGCGCGATCGCGACCACGTCGATGCCCGGCGGGATGACGTGCGCGTGCGGAAGCCAGCGAGCGGCGTCGTACGAGCCGATGACGGTCGCGCCCGCGCGCCGTGCCCATCTGAGCTCGTCGGCGGGACGGCCGCGGATGTCCGAGCCGAGAAAGTGCATGACCGACGGCTTCCGCAGCACCTGGAGGAGCGGGAACTGGACCGACTTCGGCACGAGCGTGAGCCCGAAGTAGAAGTGGAAGATGTCGGTCTTCGGTGCGAGCCGCGCGAACGCCTTCCACTGCGTCCCCTGCTGACGGACCAGGCCGCCGCGGCGCTGAAGGTCGACGTCGGCCTCCGGGTGCAGGCGGTAGCGGTTGAAGACGACGAGCCTCGCGTCGACGCCGCGCGCTCGGAGCGCCTGGACGTTCGCCCACGGAATGCCGGCGGTGTTCACGGGACAGTGGGTGACCCGAAGCGGCGCTTCCACCACTGTCACCGTAACGCGCCTAACCGACGGTGGAGGCTACGGGTCCCATTCGACCTGGTCGAAATACCGCAGCGCCGTCCGGCCCGGGCGGATGCGCGACCTCGAGGCGGCGAGCTCCTCGTCGGAGATCTCCCCGAGCGCGCGCTTCACTCCGAGCCACGGCAGGTTCAGATCCTCCTGGTAGACGATCGTCGAGATCCGCGGGTTGATCTCGATCACGCGGTCGCCGACGAGCTGGATGTTGAAGAACCATTCGATCGCGACCTCGCGGACGATGCGACCGGCCAGCTCCATCAGGGCGTCGTCCTCCAGCGTCACGAAGTACATGGCAAGCCCGGCGCGCATCGATTCTCGCGTCTTCGGATGGCCGAGCACGATGCGCTCGCCGTCGGCGATGCCGTCGATCGTCCGCTCGCCGCCGGTCGCGAGCTCCATGACGAGCAGCTCCGTACCGCCGTGCTCGGGCAGCAGCTCCAGGGCTTCCTCGAGTCGCATCGACACCGAGCCCGGGCGCTCGTGCAGGAGCTGGTGCGCGCGGTCGACTGTGGGATCGAGGATGCGGAAGCCGCGCGAGCCGGACGAGAACACGGGCTTGAAGCACACCGCACGGTCCGGGTAGCCGAGCTCGTGCGCGGCCGCTTCGACCGCATGTGCCCCTGCGACGCGCCGGAACTCGATCGTCGGGACGCCGATGCGCTGCAGCAGCGAGTACGTCTCCGCCTTGTCGTTCGAGCGGCGCACCGTCTCGGGGGGCGAGACGAGCACCGGGACGGGGAAGCGCCCGCGCGCAGCGGCGAGACCGGGCAGGTCGAACGACGACTGCGGGAGGACGACATCCACGCACTCGCGCTCGACGATCTCGAGCACGGCGTCCGCGTAGCCGGGATCGGAGCCCGCCGGGACGAGGTGGAACGCGTCGCACAGGTGCTTCCCGATCGAGCGCTCGGACATGTCGATGCCGACGATGCGCACCTCGCGCTCGCCGTTCTCGCGCAGGCCTCGCAGGAGCGCGGCGGCGCCCGGTGCGCCCGCGGCCGTGATCAGGATCGTCGTCACGTCATGTCGATGCGGTCGTCGATCAGTGCCGCGACCCACTCGGCGCGCTTCGCCTCGAGCATCGCCTCCATCGTCTGGCGCATCGTCGTTCCCTCGTACACCCAGATCTCCGGATGCACGAGCAGCTGCAGCCAGTCGAACGTGCCGGAGGCGAGCTCGCCGTGCGGGCAGCCCTCCCGCCAGGCCTGATTGGAGTCGGAGCGGTAGTGACCGGGCGTGAACCACGGGGACTGCATGACGTTCACCGCGCCGTCGATCGGCTCCGACATGTACTCGGGATCGGGGTTGTGCCACGCGATCACCCGATCGAAGCGCTCGTCGAGCCGCGCGTTCGGATAGACAGCGTGCAGCCCGACCGCGTGGCCGAGCTCACGCAGCTCGGCGATCGCGTCGCGGCCGGCGTGGGAGCTCAGGTTGTAGAACCGGCTCTCCGTCATGAGGAAGTACGTCGCGCGGGCGCCGAGCTCGCCTTCGATGCGCGCCATCGCGAGCGCCGCGTCGAGCGAGAGGTCGACGTCGTGGCGCAGGAAGAGATCGCCCGCGCGCGGCTCACGGTCGAACGTCGCCCACGTGTAGCCGCCTGCCGACTCGAGCAGCTCGCGGTAGTGGGTCAGATCGAACGCGCAGCTCATACGGGCTCCACTCCTACCTCGAGCAGGCGGGCTGCGGCCTCCGCGCGCTGGAGCGCCTCGACGTTCGTGTCCGCGACGGCGATGACGTAGCCGCGCCGGTCGCCGTCCAGCCGCACGGGGCGGATCGTCTCGCCGACCTGCAGGTACGTGTCCGCCTGGACGACGCCGGTTGCGGCGAGAACGGGGTCGAGCGGCCCGATCGACACGACGCGCCCGGTCGGCAGCGGGCCGGGCGAGGCGGTGAGGAAGCGGATGGCGAGCGGCTGCTGCACCTGCGGCCGGGCGAGCGCGTCCGGCACGGGCTCGTCGAGCGCGAAGCGCAGCGCGGTCTCGACGAGGTCGACTCCGACGGCGTGTCGTGCGAGGTCGGCCATCTGGCCGCCGGGGATGCGCGCCGCAACCTCGATGACGAGCACGCCGTCGTCGGTGACGAGCAGCTGCGGGAACGCGATGCCGTCGCGCAGCCCCAGGGCTCGCGTTGCATGGGCCGCGACGCGCTCGGCCTCGGCGAGCACGTCCCCGAAGATCGTCGTCGGGTAGACGTGGATCCAGCCGACGCCGAAGCCGACCCCGGGAGGCCGGAGGCGGTCGGAGAGCGTCAGGACCTCGGCTTCGCCGCCGCGCGCGACGACGAGCCCGTTCAGCTCGAGCCCCTCGTGGAAGCGCTCGAGCACGACCTCTCCGCCCCCGGACTCGGCCAGCGCGGCGTGCAGGTGCGCGTCGAGATCGTCGATCGACTCGAGCCGGAAGATCCCACGCTGTCCGCCGGAGTCGGCGGGCTTCAGCACGGCGGGGAACCCGACCGTCTCCGCGGCTGCGCGCGCGGACGCGAGGTCGCGTGCGGCTGCGAACCGCGGCTGCGGCACGCCCACCTCGGCGAGCCGCCGCCGCATCGCGATCTTGTGCGTCATCAGGTGCGCGGTCTCGACGCCGATCCCGGGTAGTCCGAGCTCCTGCGCAATCGCGGCGACCGCCGGTACGGCGCTGTCGGCCGACACCGTCAGCACGCCGTCGAGCTTGATCCGGCTGACCGCCTTGATCACCGCGCTCGGGTCGGCGTAGTCGACCACCTTCGCGATGTCGGCCTCCTTCAGGCCGAGCGCGTCAGGATTACGGTCGACTGCGACAACGCGCAGCTTCAGCTCTTTCGCCCGCACGATCGCACGGCGCTGATGCCGGCCGGCGCCGACGAAAAGGACGGTCTTCACTGGCGGTGCGATGCTACTGGCCAATGGGCGCCCAGCTGAAACGGTTCCGGCAAGATCTCGCGCGCAGGGCGACCCGGCTCGCCCTGCTGGCGGCCGCCGCCGAGCAGCACCGGGGGCCGCTCCCCGATCTAACCGGGACGATCGAGTTCGACACGAGCTTTGGCACGCTCTACCTCGAGGAGTCCGACCCTGTGATCACGCCTGGGCTCGTCGCGATCGGCGAGTGG
>DATAMX010000074.1:0-2152 GCA_036260475.1 Gaiellaceae bacterium
CCGCTCGCGCGCGAAGTCGACGAGCCGCTGCATGTCGGGCAGCTCGACGCATGCGGTCGTCGGGTTGTGCGGGAACGAGGCGAGCAGGACGCGCGGCCGCGGTTGCGCCGCCGCCCACGCCTCCTCCACGCCGGCGACGTAGTCGAGCGCGGGCACGCGCTGCACGGTCGCGCCGGCGAACCCCGGTGCGAACAGGTGGATCGGGTAGCTCGGGCTGGGCACGAGCGCCGAATCCCCGGGCCCGAGCAACACCCAGAGCAGGTGGACGAGCCCTTCCTTCGCGCCGAGCGCCAGCGTCGCCTCCGTCTCGGGGTCGAGCTCGACCCCGTACCGGTCGCGGTAGAGCTCGCAGATGGCTGCCCGCAGGTTGGGGAGCCCGCGGCTCGACGAGTACCGGTGGTTGCGCGGTATGAGCGCCGCCTCGCGCAGCTTCTCGACCGCGACCTCGGGCGGCGGCACATCGGGATTGCCGAAGCCGAGATCGATGACGTCCTGACCGGCCCGGCGCAGCTCGAGCTTCAGCCTCTCCACTTCGGCGAAGGCATACGGCGGTAACGCGTCGACGCGGCGGAACTCGGTCACGCAGCGGATCGTTGCACCGCGCGCAGCGCCGCGCGGAGCGCAACCACCTCGCCGACCACCACGAGCGCCGGTGTCGGCAGGCCTTCGGCCGCCCGAGCGATGGCTCCCAGCGGCGCCGTGACCACTCGTTCGTGGTCGGTCGTCCCGGCCGAGACGACGGCCGCGGGCGTCGACGCGGGGCGGCCGTGCTCGATCAGCCGCTCGGCGAGGCGGGCGAGGCCGGCGAGCCCCATGAAGGCGACGAGCGTCCCGGGCGTCGCGGCGAGTGCAGCGGCGTCGAAGCCCTCGACGTCGTGCGCGGCGAACGCGGTGACGGCCGAGGCGACCCCACGGTGCGTGACCGGGATCCCGACGGAGCCCGGGACGGACGCGAGCGACGAGACGCCGGGAATGACCTCGAACGGCACGCCGGCATCGGCGAGCGCGAGCGCCTCCTCCCCGCCGCGGCCGAAGAGGAATGGGTCGCCGCCCTTGAGCCGCACGACGTCGTCCCCGCGACGGCCGAGCGCGACGAGCAGCTCGTTGACCTCTTCCTGCTCGAGACGGTCTCGCTCGATCCGCAGCGCGTCGGCGGGCGCCTCGTCGACGAGCTCGGGAGCGACGAGGCGGTCGTAGACGATCACGTCGCACGCGCGGACGCGCTCGAGGCCCTTGACGGTGATCAACCCGGGATCGCCCGGACCGGCCCCGACGAGGGCGACGCTCATCCGAGCGCCTTCGTGACCGCATTGCGGAAGTAGTCGCGGCGCTCGTCGTACGTGGCGTACGTCTTCTTCACCCACGGGCGAACACGGCGCAGCTCGCGTGCGAGCTGCTCGTGCTCGAAGCCCACCTGCGACGCAAAGCGGTCGCGCAGCCACTGGGCGAGGGCCGGCGACGCGCCCGCGGTGGAGACCGCGACGGTGATGTCGCCGCGCCGGTGCAAGGCGGGGAGGATGAACGTGCACAGCTCGGGGACGTCCTCGACGTTGCAGAAGACCCGGCGCGCGCTCGCATCCGCGAAAACGCGCTCGCCCTGTTCGACGTCGACGACCACGACGAGCCACACGTCGTCGAGCAGCTCGGGCTCGTAGCGATCGACGGAAACGACCTCCGCGCCGCAAGCCTCGAGCGCCCGCACCTTGCTCTCCGAGCGCCCGACGACGAGGCAGCGCCGCCCGGTCAGGTCGAGGCAGGCGACGTAGTGCATCAGACACCGACCGAGTGGATCCGCGCGCCCGTCCGGTCGAGCTTCACCGACAGCTCGAGCCCGTCGACGGCGATGGACACGACGAACGCGCCGGGGCCGCTCGACTGCACCGAGACTCGCTCGAGCATCTTGCCCTCGAGCGCCTCGAGCGCCGAGGTCACCTCGCGCGCACCGTCGGCAAGCTCGCGGCCGCCGGGCAGCCGCCGGTAGGTCTTCAGCGCAGCCTGCTCTCCTTCCGGGCCGTACACCGCGCGGATGCGGCCGGTGGTGAGCCCGAGCTCGATCAGCTCTTCGAGCGCCTGGGCCTCGTCCTCGCCGAGCTCGCCCTCCTGGACTGCAGCGACGAGATCCGCGAGTCGCCCGCGACGCTCCCCGTCGTGC
>DATAMX010000076.1:0-1516 GCA_036260475.1 Gaiellaceae bacterium
GGCAGCAGGAGCGCGGTCTCCGACGTGATGTGCGAGACGAACACCGCCTTCGTCCGCTCGGTCACGTGCTCGAAGAGCTCGTCGAAGCTCGCCTGCACGAGCGTGCACAGGCGCTGCCAGGTGAGCACGCATGCGCCGTACTCGAGGTTCGTCGTCAGCACCTCGTCGCCGGGACGGAGGTCGAGCGCCCGCGCGGCCATGTTCACCCCGGTCGTGGCGTTCTGGACGAACGTGAGGTCGTCGCCCCGTGCGCCCACGAAGGAGCCGAGCTCGGCTCGCGCATCCTCCAGGAGAGGGCCGAGGCGGCGCGCGATGAAGTCGACAGGCTCGCGCTCGAGCTCCCGCTCCCAGGCCTGGTAGCGCTCGAAGACGGCCCGCGGCGCCGCCCCGAAGGAGCCGTGGTTGAGGAAGGCCACCTCGGGGTCCAGGAGGAACAGGTCTCTCACCGGGCCAACCGTATGCCGTCCGGCGCTCCCCGTACGGTCACTACTCGATGCACGAGGGCACCTGGACATTGCGTCCGTGCCCGCACGAGGTGCAGGCCGAGCTCGCCTCCGCACTCGGGGTGAGCGAGCTGACGGCAGGCGTTCTCGTCCGGCGCGGCTACGACGACCCCGCCGCCGCGCGGGCGTTCCTGGCCGGGGAGCTGCCGCCGCACGACCCGTTCCTCCTCGGCGACATGGCGCTCGCCTGCGAGCGGATCCGCGCCGCGATCGCCGACGGACGGCGCATCTGCGTGCACGGCGACTACGACGTCGACGGCATCTCCGCCACCGCCCTCGCCGTCCATCTTCTACGCGAGCTCGGCGCCGACGTCGACTGGCATCTGCCGAGCCGCTTCGACGAGGGCTACGGCGTCCGCACCGAGACGCTCGCGCGACTCGCGGACGAAGGGTGCGGCCTCGTGCTGACAGTCGACTGCGGCATCACCGCCGTCGAAGAGATCGCAGAAGCGCGCTCCCGCGGGCTCGAGGTGATCGTCACCGACCACCACCGGCCGGGCGAGACGTTGCCGGAGTGCCCGATCGTCGCGACGCGGCCGTCCGACTATCCGTTCCCCGAGCTGTGCGGCACCGGCGTCGTGTACAAGCTCGGACAGGCGCTCTTCGGGGTCGATTCCGACGTCCCGAAGCGCCATCTCGATCTCGTCGCGCTCGCGACGATCGCCGACGTCGTCCCGCTGCTGGACGAGAACCGCAGTGTCGCGATCGCGGGCCTGCGCGCGCTCGCGCGCACGCAGAAGCCAGGGCTGCAGGCGCTCATGAAAGTCGCAGGCGTCGATCCTGCCGCCGCCGACGCGGGTGCGGTGGGCTTCCGGCTCGGTCCGCGCATCAACGCTGCCGGCCGGCTCGGTCATCCGCGCGCCGCGCTCCATCTGCTGCTGACGGACGACGCGGAGGAGGCGCGCCTGCTCGCGGACACGCTCGAGGAGCTGAACCACGAGCGGCAGGCGGTCGAAGGACGCATCCTGCGAGAGGCCGTCGCGCAGGTGGAGCAGTGGCCGGACGCCGACAAG
>DATAMX010000082.1:0-8656 GCA_036260475.1 Gaiellaceae bacterium
CTCGGGGATGCCGAGCTTGTCCCACGTGTCCTTGATGTCGGCGGGCAGGTCCTCCCAGGAATTGGCCTGCTTCTCGGTCGGCTTGATGTAGTAGAAGATGTTCTCGAAGTCGATGTCGTTCAGGTTGCCGCCCCACTGCGGGATCGGGCGCGCATAGAAGTAGTCGAGGCTGCGGTGCCTGAACTTTCGCATCCAGTCCGGCTCGTTCTTGTGCGACGAGATCGCGTCGACGAGCTCGTGCGAGAGGCCGCGCCCGGACTTGAAGAAGTAGTCCTCCGTGACGGAGAAGCCGTACTTGATCGCGTAGTCGGAGCCGATCCCCTGGACGATCTCGGTCTCGGTCTGTGCCATCAGACGGTCACCTCCTCATAGGGTGCGTAGCCTTCGACCTCGAGCTTCTTCGCCAGCTCGGGCCCGCCCGACTCGACGATCTTGCCGGCCACGAAGACGTGCACGCGGTCGGGCGTGATGTAGTCGAGGATGCGCTGGTAGTGGGTGATGATGAGCGCGCCCATGTCCGGGCCGACGAGCTCCTTCACGCCGCCGGCGACGACGCGTAGCGCGTCGATGTCGAGGCCCGAGTCGGTCTCGTCGAGCACGGCGATGCGCGGCTTCAGCATCGCCATCTGAAGGATCTCGACGCGCTTCTTCTCGCCCCCGGAGAACCCGTCGTTGATGTAACGCGACGCGAGCTCGCGGCTGACCTTCAGCCGGTCCATCTGGGCGAGCAGCTCCTTGCGGAACTCCGGGATCGGCATCGGGTCGTTCTCGCCGGCGCGCGCCTTGCGGACGGCGTTGATGGCCGTGCGCAGGAAGTTCGTGACGGTCACGCCGGGAATCGCGTGCGGGTACTGGAACGCGAGGAAGAGGCCGCGCTGCGCACGCTCGTCGGCGCCGAGCTCGCTGATGTCCTCCCCGTCGAAGAGGATCCGCCCCTCGGTGATCTCGTAGGCCGGGTGGCCCATGATCGCGTACGAGAGCGTCGACTTCCCGGACCCGTTCGGGCCCATGATCGCGTGCACCTCGTCGAGGTCGACCTCGAGGTCGACGCCCTTGACGATCTCGGTGCCGTCCTCCAGCGAGACGTGCAGATTCTCGAGCTTCAGCAGTGCCACGAAGTGCATCCTCTTTTCCAGGAAAAGCGGGGCTTCTGCCCCGCACAAACCACCGCTCTCAGTCTAGCGGAGGACCCTCGGACGATGACCGCGCGAGACGAGGATCTCAGCGGATCCTGCGGCCAGCGCGCCGACGCCGAGCAATGCGAGCGCCGCCTGGGGCGAGCGGAGCGCAAGGCGCAGCGACGTCCACGCGGTCGACGCACGCGACCTCTCGTCGAAGCGTCCGTGGGCGCCGGGGTCGCCCGGGAGCGTCTCGAACAGGTTGTCGGGGGCGTCCAGCGGCTTCGGCTCGGCGGTGTGCTGACTCTTCCAGCCCATCCGGCGCAGCACGAGGTCGCCGGCCCGCGGGGAGACCTTCTGTCCCCAGAGGAGCTTCTGTGCGCCCCAGCTGATCGGCAGCTCGCGGACCGGGCGCTCGCAGCAATGGAGGACGGCGGCCGCGAAGGGCTCGGGCTGGTAGATGGGCGGCACCGGCTGCGGCTGCCTGCCGATCTTCTGGCGGTCGCGATCGAACTGCGGCGTGTTGATCGCGCCGGGGAGGACGACGGAGACGGCGACGTCCCACTCCGCCTTCTGGATCTCGACGCGTGCCGACTCGAAGAACGCGCGCAGCGCGGCCTTCGACGCGCAGTACCCACCCTGCAGCGGGATGCCGCGATACGCGAGCGCGGAGTTCACCGAGACGAACGTGCCGTGGGAATCGCGCAGATGCGGCAACACGGCCCAGTAGCCGTACACCTGGCCGAAGAAGTTCACGTCCATGATTCGGCGTAGCTCGTCCGGCTCGTAGCGATAGGTCTCCGCGTAGACCGTCACGATCGCGTTCGCGACGTACGAGTCGATCCGGCCGAAGCGGTCGACCGCTTGCTCGACCACCTGTTGCACCTCGTCCTGGACCGAGCAGTCGGCCACGACGGCGAGCGCCTCCGACCCTGCGCCCTCGATCTCGCGCACGCACGCGTCGAGGCCCTCGCCCGAGCGGGCGGTGACGACCACCTTTGCCCCCCGCGCGCCGGCGAGCCGGGCCACGGCCCGCCCCAGGCCGCTCGAGGCCCCGGTCACGACGATCACCTGGTCGGAGAGCCGTTTCTTCTTCACACGACAGGAGTCTCCATCCCCGGCGGCATGGAAACGCGCTACCCTCCCTGCATGACCGGCCTCACGCAACCGTGGCACATCGTCCTGATCCTCCTGATCGCGCTGCTGCTCTTCGGCGGCAAGCGCCTGCCGGAGATCGGGCGCTCGCTCGGCTCTGGCATGCGGGAGTTCAAGGACTCCATCTCGGGCAATTCCCCGCCCGACCCGCCGCAGCAGCTCACCCCGCCCGACACCGCCGCACCGGCTCCTCAGCCGACCGAGCGCGAGACCGTCTAGCACTCGTATGAGCCGTCTGCCGCGTCGCCTTGGGCACGGCGAGGAGGCAACGCTCGCGGAGCATCTCGACGAGCTGCGCGGGCGGCTGTTCGTCATCATCGGCGCGGTCGCGGTCGCGACGATCGTCGCCTTCGCGTTTCACACGCGGCTGCTCGACTGGCTGAACAGGCCGCTGCCGCCGGGGCACCGTCATCTGCTCGCGACCGGCGTCGCGGAGCCGTTCACCGTCTCCATCACCGTCAGCCTGTACGCGGGCCTCGTCCTGTCGTCGCCGGTGATCCTCTGGCAGCTCTGGTCGTTCTTCGCCCCCGCGTTCGAGCCCAGCGCGGAGCGGAAGGTGCTCGGGCTCGCCGCGTTCGCCGTCGCGCTCGGGGCTGCCGGCCTTTCGTTCGGCTACTTCGTGCTGCTCCCGCGCGCGATCCACTGGCTGACGAACTACGACGACACGCACTTCGCCCATCTCATCAAGGCGAGCTCGTACTACTCGTTCGTCGCCACCGTCCTGCTCGGGATCGTGGTCGTCTTCCAGTTGCCCCTCGTCATCCTCGGTCTCGTCAGCCTCGGCGTCCTCAGCTCGCGCACGCTGCGCAAGAACCGCCGGATCGGCTACTTCATCGTCGCCGTCATCGCGCTCGCGCTCCCGGGCCCGGATCCCGTGACGACATTCCTCGAGCTGTTGCCGATGTGGGCGTTGTTCGAGGGCTCGATCTGGCTCGCGGTGCTCTTCGAGCGCCGTCAGCCGGCGGCCCGCGAAGCGCTACTCTGATCGGCCGATGGCTCGCGCGGCAGTCAAGGCGAAGCAGGCGCAGAAGGCGAAAGCGCAGCCCGCTCCCAAGGCGCGCGCGCGAGGCCGTAGAAAGCACGCCTCCGGTGGGAACCCGAACCAGCAGCTGTTCTTCGTCCGCATGCGGAAGCGGGCGAAGCCCGCGTACTTCATCCTCGCGTTCCTCTTCGCGCTCACGTTTGCCTTCCTCGGCGTCGGCTCCGGCTCCGGCGGGCTCTCGCAGCTCTTCAACAACCTCAACATCTTCCACAGCAGCGGCACGTCGGTCTCGCGGGCGCTGAAGGAGGTGCAGCACCATCCGAACGACCCGAAGGGCTTCCGCGACCTCGCCACCGCCTACGAGGCGAAGGGCGACACCGCGAACGCGATCGGGGCGCTGCAGCAGTACACCGACATCCGCACGAAGGACGCGAAGGCGTGGACGGAGCTCGCCGGGCTGGAGATGACGAACGCGCAGGACTTCATCTCGCAGTACCAGAACGCCTACGCCGCCGAGCAGCTCGCAGCGCCCGACCAGGCGATCCTCCCCGGCTCCACGAGCCCGGTCGGGAAGGCTCTGGGGACGAACCCGATCGAGCAGGCCTCGGCGACGCAGCTGAACACGAGCGTCTCCGACCTCGCCCAGAAGGTGCAGCTCGCGTACTCGAACGCGGTCTCCTCGTACCGGAAGGTCACGAGCATCGAGCCGAAGAACCCCAACGCGTGGTTCCAGCTCGCCCAGGCCGCCCAGACCTCCGGGGACACCACGACGGCCGTCGGCGCGTACAGGCACTACCTCGAGCTGAACCCGAACGGCTCGACCGCGGCCCAGATCCGCTCGCTCATCAAGTCGCTGACGAAGAAGTAGCGCGCTCGCGGCAGAGCTCGAGCCGGTTAGACTCGCGGCGACACGAGGTACCCAGCGACCCCGGGGGGAGTCCGCGTGAACTTCGACATCAAGACAGAGCAGCTGAGCGACGACACGTACGTCATATCCCTGGCAGGCGAGGTCGACCTGTACACCGCTCCGGAGTTCAAGCAGCAGCTGCTGGAGGTGATCGGGCAGGGCGGCAAGGAGGTCATCGTCGACTTCAGCGGGACGACGTTCATCGACTCGACCACCCTCGGAGTCCTCGTCGGGGGCGTGAAGCGCCTGCGCTCGAACGACGGCCAGCTCTCGCTCGTGTGCAGCGACCGCAACATCACGAAGATCTTCGAGATCACCGGCCTGGACCGCGTTTTCACCATCTATCCCACGCGGGACGAGGCGGTCTCGAAGGCGGGGGCGGCCGGCGGGGTGCCACCCGCATAGTGCGGCGCTGGGCTCTGGGAGTTGCGGTCGGGCTCGGCGCTGCGTTCCTCGCGGCGGGCTGCGGCACGGGCGGCGTTGCGAAGGGCCACCCGGACGTCGCGAACGGCCAGAAGCTCTTCACCGGCGCGGCCCAGTGCGCCGCCTGCCACACGCTCTCGGCCGCCGGCTCCAGCGGGACGATCGGGCCGAACCTCGACGACGCATTCCGCTCCGATCGCCAGCAGGGCTTCAGCCAGTCGGCGATCGAGAACGTCGTCCTCGACCAGATCCGGCTCGGCTCCGGCGCGGTCGCGAACGGCACACCCATGCCGGCGAACCTCGTGCACGGCCAGGACGCGCTCGACGTCGCCGCTTACGTCGCATCCGTCGCCGGCACCGGCAGCGCGACGACGACGCCGCCGGCACAGCTGGGGAACGACGGCAAGGCGATCTTCAAGGCCGACTGCTCGAGCTGCCACACGCTCAAGGCCGCGGGCTCGACGGGCACCGTCGGACCGAACCTCGACCAGCTGAAGCCGAAGCAGACGACGGTCGTCCATCAGGTGACGAACGGCGGCGCGGTGATGCCGGCATTCAAGGGGAAGCTCACGCCGGCACAGATCCAATCCGTCGCGACCTTCGTCTCCTCCTCCGCCGGCAAGTAGTGGAGATCCGCAGGGCGTCGGTCTCCGACGCCGCCGAGATCGCGGCCGTGCACGTTCGCACGTGGCAGGCCGCCTACCAGGACGTCTTCGGGACGGAGCGCCTCGCCGCCCTCGACACCCCCCGCCGCATCGCGGGCTGGACGCGCGCGCTCGAGGAGGGCGAGTCGATATTCGTGGCCGACGACGCCGGCTCCGTCGTCGGCTTCGTGGCTCTCGGCGCCTGCGAGGTGCGCGCCATCTACGCGCTGCCGGAGGCGTGGGGACGCGGCGCCGGCCCCGATCTCATGCGTGCTGCGATCGCACAGCTACGGGACGACGGCTGCGTCGAGGCGTTCCTGTGGGTGCTCGAGGACAACCCGCGGGCGCGCCGGTTCTACGAGCGCGAGGGGTGGGACGTCGACGGCGCCCGCAAGGAGGACGACTTCCTCGGCGTCCGCGTCGCCGAGGTGCGCTACCGGATCAGCCTCTAGCCTCTAGGAACCGGGCTGTGCTCGGCCGCGAAGTCGACGACCACGTGCGTGATCGGAAGCGCAAAGCGCGCCTGCGCCCTGCCGATCAGGTCCTGCTCGAGCCAATGCGACCGGCCCTCGGGATGCGTGGAGATGACGATCTCGTCGGCGCCGAACGTACGCAGCGCATCCTCGATCGCGACGAGCGGATCGTCGTCGCCGATCTCGCCGCGAACCTCGAGCCCGGTGGCTTCGAGGCGGGTCAGCGACGCCTGGAGGCGGTGCTCGGCGTCGGCCCTTGCGCCGTCGACGTCCGAGGCCCAGTGCCGTACCTGCGACGGCATGGCGGGCGCGACGACGAGAAGCTCCGTCCCCGGCCGGGCGACACGCTCGATCGTCGCGAGGAGCGCCTCGCCGCCGACGGTCTCGTTTGCGACGACGAGCACCCGGTGCACGCCGGCGGGCGTCTCCGACGTGATCCTCCGCGGCGGGTCGGCGGCGCCCGGGACGGGCTCCTGCTTCAGCCACCAGGCGATCCCCCCGACGGCCAGGACTGCGGCCGCCACGCCGAGCCAGGTGCTCACGTACGCCGCGCCGATGATCACCAGCGCGCCGAGGATGACCGCGATCAGGAACCGGAATGCCTCGGCTTCGCTGCGGAGCGGGTTTCTCATCGCCCCCTCTTACCCAGGATTCAGAGGATGTAGACCGTCATGTAGACGACGATCCACATGACGTCCACGAAGTGCCAGTAGATGCCTCCGATCTCGACCCCGTCGTGGTGCTCGGCGGAGAAGTGGCCTCGGAAGGCGCGAATGGTCATGAAGAGCAGGATGCTCAGTCCCACGAAGACATGGGCCCCGTGCAGGCCGGTGAGGCAGAAGAAGATGGTCGCGAAGGCGCCGTCGGTCGTGTTGAACCCGATGCGCGAGTACTCGATCGCCTGGGTGATGAGGAACGTCAGGCCCATCAGGAACGTCAGGAGCAGGCCGGCGCGCAGGCCCCAGACGTTGCCGCGCTTGATCGACTGCAGCGCCCAGTGCACCGTGAAGCTGGAGGTCACGAGGATGCACGTGTTGATGAAGGCGACGTAGACCGGCAGATGGAACGGCGGCGTAGGCCACGGCGTCCCGTTCACGACGCGGACGAAGAAATATGCGGTGAAGAACGAGCCGAAGAGCATGATCTCGGACGCGATGAAGAGGAACATGCCGAGGACGCCGGGCGTGATGCGCGAGCTGTAGTGCGGCGCGGGCGGACCGTGGTGCTCGAGGTGCTCTGCGTGCGTCGCCATTACGCGGTCACCGCGGCCGGCGCGTCGACCTCGACGTGGTCGACCGGCAGCTTCGTGTCCGTCCGCAGGCGCTCGACGAGGTCGCGCCGGAGCCAGCCCGACCGGGCGCGCGGGAAGGTGGACACGATCAGCTCGTCGACGCGCTCGTCCTCCGTCGCCTGGATCACAGCCGTATACGGGTCGGGGTGTGCGATCTGCCCGTGGGCATCCAGCCCCTCCGACCGCAGCCGGGTGACGGCGCGCAGCAGGCGCTTCTCGGCGTCCTCGTACGAGCCCCCGCCCTCGCCCTGCGGCGAGAGGATGAGGAAGCTGGCCGGCCCGCGCTGCGCGCGGGCGCGGATCCGCTCCAGCAGCTCGTCGCCGAGCACCGTCTGGTTGGCGACCACGAGCACGTTCGCGGGTCCGTGCTCGCCGGCGAGGTCGACGACGACGTGCTCGAACGGGAGATCGCCGGCGACGCGGCGCATCTGGTCGACCGCGTTGCGCCGCAGCCAGCCCGATTTCTGTTGCGGGTGCGTGGAGACGATCACCTCGTCCGGCTCCAGCTGCTCGATCGCGTCGCGCACCGCGGCGACGGGGTCGGACTCGACGACGACGCCCGTCGCCGGCACGCTCTCGTTGCGCAGCAGCTCGAGCGTCTTGTCCAGCCGCCGCCGTGCCGCCGCTTTGCGGGTGTCGTAGTAGACGACGTAGCCCTGGCGCGGCTGGTTAACCGGTGCGACGACGGTCACCTGCACCGGGCCGCCGCCGGCGTGCTCCTCGATCACGTCGACGAGTCGCCGCGAGACGACCGTCTCGTTGGCGACGACGAGGATGTGCCGCTCCTCCTCGCTCACGGCGTCGCCACCTCCTCCACCTCGTGGGCGGGCGACGGCGCGAGGACGGCGTGCTGTGCACCCGGGACGCCGTACTCGTACGGCGAGCCGACGACCTGCGGGATCTCGTCGAAGTTGAAGATCGGCGGCGGCGAGCTCACCTGCCACTCGAGCGTGAGCGCGCGCCACGGGTTCGCCGGAGCGATGGGGCCGTTCTTCCAGCTCGTGATCACGTTGTAGAGGAACACGAGCACCGAGGCGCCGAGCCCGAACGAGGCGAGCGAGATGAACATGTTCAGGTCCGCGAACTTCGGCGCGTAGTCGGCGACACGGCGTGGCATCCCCTCGGTCCCGAGCAGGTGCATCGGGAAGAACGTCAGGTTGAAGCCGACGAACGTCAGCCAGAAGTGCAGCTGGCCGAGCTTTTCGTTGTACATCCGCCCGGTCATCTTCGGGAACCAGTAGTACATCCCGGCGAAGATCGTGAACACGGAGCCGCCGAACAGCACGTAATGGATGTGCGCGACGATGAAGTACGTGTCGCTGACGTGGATGTCGATCGGCACGGCGCCGAGCATGACGCCGGAGAGCCCGCCGATCACGAACATCGACAGGAAGCCGAGCGCAAAGAGCATGGGCGTGTTGAAGTGGAGCTTGCCCTCCCACATCGTCGCGAGCCAGCTGAAGATCTTGATCCCCGTCGGCACTGCGATCAGCAACGTCGTGATCATCATCGGCACGCGCAGCCACCCGGCCATGCCGGCGACGAACATGTGGTGCGCCCAGACGGAGAAGCCGAGGACGAGGATCGCCATCAGCGAGAGCGCCATCAGCCGGTAGCCGAAGATCGGCTTGCGACTCATCACCGAGATGACTTCGCTGATGAT
>DATAMX010000102.1:0-4095 GCA_036260475.1 Gaiellaceae bacterium
ATCAAGGTGATCGACCTGATCGCGCCGTACGTGCGCGGCGGCAAGGTCGGCCTCTTCGGCGGCGCCGGCGTCGGCAAGACGGTGACGATCACGGAGCTGATCCACAACGTGGCGCTCCAGCACGGCGGCGTGTCGGTCTTCTCCGGCGTCGGCGAGCGCACGCGCGAGGGCAACGACCTCATCCTCGAGATGACGGAGTCGGGCGTGCTCGACAAGGTCGCTCTCGTCTACGGGCAGATGAACGAGCCGCCGGGCGCGCGTCTGCGCGTCGGGCTCTCCGGGCTGACGATGGCCGAGTACTTCCGCGATCAGGGCCAGGACGTGCTGCTCTTCATCGACAACATCTTCCGCTTCGTCCAGGCAGGCTCGGAGGTGTCGGCGCTGCTCGGCCGGATGCCGAGCGCCGTCGGCTACCAGCCCACGCTCGCGACGGAGATGGGACAGCTGCAGGAGCGCATCACCTCGACGCGGACCGGCTCGGTCACGTCGATCCAGGCGATCTACGTGCCGGCCGACGACCTCACCGACCCGGCGCCGGCGAACACGTTCGCCCACCTCGACTCGACGACGACGCTCTCGCGCGCGATCGTGGAGAAGGGGATCTATCCGGCGGTCGATCCGCTCGACTCGACGTCGCGGGCACTGCAGCCGGGCATCGTCTCGGACGAGCACTATCGCTGCGCGACGCGCGTTCAGGAGGTGCTGCAGCGCTACCGCGACCTGCAGGACATCATCGCCATCCTCGGCATCGACGAGCTCTCCGACGAGGACAAGCTCGTCGTCCAGCGCGCGCGCAAGATCGAGCGCTATCTCTCGCAGCCGTTCTTCACCGCTGCGCAGTTCACCGGCACGCCGGGCGAGTTCGTGAAGCTCGAGGACACGATCCGCGGCTTCACGGAGATCCTCGACGGCAAGCACGACGACCTGCCGGAGCAGGCGTTCTACATGGTGGGCGCGATCGAGCAGGCCGTCGAGCGCGGCAAGCAGCTGGCGGAGGCGTAGGCCGGGCATGGCGCATCCGAAGTTCTCGGTGTCGCTCGTGACGCCGGAAGGCCCCGCGTTCGAGGGCGAGGCGGAAATGATCGTCGTGCCCGGTGCGGCCGGCGAGATCGGCGTGCTCGCGCGGCACGCGCCGCTCGTGGCGATGCTGAACGCCGGGTCGACGCGGGTGTACGTCGACATGGACAGCAGCCAGATCCAGACGTTCGCCACCGGCCCCGGCTTCTTCCAGGTGCTCGAGGATCGCGCGATCGCCCTGGTCGACGATGCGATCGTGGCCTCCGAGATCGACGTCGCACGGGCGCGACAGCAGCTGGAGGAGGCGCAGGCCGAGCTGCAGAAGGTCGAAGCCGGCGACTCGACGGCCGACCGCTGGCAGCTCGAGCAGCGCATCCGCCACGCGGAGAATCAGCTCCGCGTCAGCGGCGCCTCCGGCTAGCAGGCGAAGCCCTACGACTTCGTGTCGGGGCACCGGCGCTCTCATGGTGTTACGAGAGAGAGGTCAGGCGGCGGTGAGCGCGGCCGCGAGGTCGCGGTGCGCCGGGAGGTACAGGCGCTCGACGTACTCGCGCACCATGCGGTTCGTGCTGAACTCGGTCCCGAGCTCGGCGATCGAGTGGCGCATCATCTCCACCCAGCGCGTCGGCAGCCCGTCCGCGTCCCGCTCGAAGAACGCCGGGAGCACCTGCTGCTCGAGCACGACGAAGAGCGCCTCCGCGTCGGCGGCGTCCTGCTCCTCCTCCGTCCCGGCCTGATCCTCGCCGCCGATCGCGAAGCCGCGGTCCGGGTTGTAGCCCTCCGCCCACCAGCCGTCGAGGATGGAGCAGTTCAGGACGCCGTTCAGCGCCGCCTTCATTCCCGACGTCCCCGACGCCTCCATCGGGCGCCGCGGCGTGTTCAGCCACACGTCGACGCCCTGGACGAGCCTGCGCGCGAGCGTCATCTCGTAGTCGGGCAGGAACACGACGTGATGGTTCGCGGCCTCGCCGCGCGAGTAGTCCACCACCTGCCTGATGACGTCCTTGCCGCCCTCGTCGGCGGGATGGGCCTTCCCGGCGACGACGATCTGCAGCGGCCGGTCGGGATCGCCCAGCAGCCCGGCCAGCCGCTCCGGCTGGGTGAGGAGCAGCCCCGCGCGCTTGTACGTCGCGAAGCGCCGTGCAAAGCCGATCGTGAGCGCCGCCGGATCCAGCTCGGGCGCGCCGCGCGTCCGCGAGATGAACTCGAACAACCGCTCCTTCGCCGAGCAATGCGCGTCCCAGAGCACGCGCGCGGGAAGCTCGAGCGCGCGCTCCAGCTTCGGCGTGTTCGTCCCGAGCATCCCCTCGAGCTCGCCGCCGAGCCACGTGCGCACGTGGACGCCGTTCGTGATCGACGTGATCGGCACGTCGTCCACCGGCCGGTCGGGCCAGAGGTCGTGCCACATCTCGCGCGAGACGGCGCCGTGGAGCCTCGAGACCCCGTTTGCGTACGCCGACGTCCTGAGTGCGAACGGCGTCATCCCGAACGCCGATTCCTCGGGCTGCACCTTGCCCAGCGCCGCGAACTCGTCCCACGAGAAGCCGCAACGGACGACCACCGGCTCGACGTTGCGGCGCACGAGCTCGGGATCGAACACCTCGTTCCCGGCCGGCACGGGCGTGTGCGTGGTGAAGACGGTCGACGCGCGCAGCCGCTCCAGGGCGGCGTCGCGGTCGAGGCCCTCCTCCTCGACGAGCTCGCGCAGCCGTTCGAGCTGGAAGAACGCCGAGTGGCCCTCGTTCATGTGGAACACCGTCGGCTCGAGCCCGAGCTGGCGCAGCACGCGGACGCCGCCGATGCCGAGCACGAGCTCCTGGCGCAGCCGGTTCTGCCGGTCGCCTCCGTACAGCGTGTTCGTCACGTCACGGGCCCAATCTGGATTCCCCTCCACCTTCGTGTCGAGGAGGTAGAGGGAGACCCGGCCGACGCACGCCCGCCAGACGCCGATGCGAACGGGGACGAGATTGCCGTCGTTATCGGCGAGCATGACCTTCGGCGCCATCGGCACGAGCGTCAGCGGCAGCCGTACGGTGTCGTTGCGCGGGTACCGCTCGACCTGGCGGTCGCCCTCGTCCAGCGTCTGCCGGAAGTAGCCTCGGAAGTAGTTCAGGCCGATGCCGACGAGCGGCACCCCCAGCTCCGACGCCGACTTCAGGTGGTCGCCCGCCAGCACGCCGAGGCCGCCGGAGTAGACCGGGAGGCTCTCGTCCAGCCCGAACTCGGCGGAGAAGTACGCAACGAGGAAATCCTCGGGATGACCGTCGTCGGTCTCCCACCAGCTCGCGCGCTCGGCCTCGGCCTCCAGCCGCTCCTGCACCCGGCCCAGCCGCGTCGCGTACTCGGGCGTGAGCGCCCGCGCGAGATCCTCGTCCGTCAGCTCGGACAGGAGCGCGGTCGGGTTGTGCATCAGCTCGCTGAAGCGCCGGCGGTCGAGCTCGGCGAAGAGCTGGCGCGCGCCGGGCGTCCAGCTGAAGGAGAAGTTGCCCGCGATCGCCGCGAGCGCCGCGCGAAGAGAGGCCCCGTCGTGCACGTCCGCCATTCCGGGCGGCACCCTACCGAAGCGACGGTTGGTACCCTTCGGTTACCGGAGAGCTTTGACAGGCAGCTTGGCGACCGGTCTAACAAACGCCTAAAGAGCCCGTGGGCGCTTCCCCGGCGCTCCCGGACCTGAAGGCGGGAGCGGAGATGGAGATGCGGGACGCACGCGAACGACTCGAAGCGATCCTCGGCGAGCGCATTGCCGTGCTCGACGGGTCGTGGGGCGTGCTCATCCAGCGCGAGGTGCGCGGGGAGGAGGCGTACCGCGGGGAGCGCTTCCGGGAGCACCCGCGTGACGTGGCCGGCGACCCCGACCTGCTCAACCTCACGCGGCCCGAGATCGTGCGCGACATCCACCGGTCGTACTTCGACGCCGGCGCGGACATCGCCTCGACCAATACGTTCACCGCGACCCGCATCGGCCAGGCCGACTACGCGCTCGAGGACTACGCCGCCGAGATGAGCCTCGCCGGAGCGCGCATCGCGCGCGAGGTCGCCGACGAGTACGGCGGCCTCGTCGCCGGCTCCATCGGCCCG
>DATAMX010000117.1:0-12859 GCA_036260475.1 Gaiellaceae bacterium
AGAGGAGCACGGCTCAGGTCTCCTGCCGGGCTGCGCTTTGTCAAATGGCAGTCCGGGCCACGCGCGTCGGCGAACGCTGCCTATACGACGTGGTCCGGGGGCGCCTAGGATGCCGCTCGAAGTGCGGGCAGACCCTAAACAGACCCCAGTGTGGTGACGAGGATGGCGAGACGTATTTATTCATGCGGGTTTGCCGAGCATGCCCGCATCATGTGGAAGGACCCTGTCGCCCGCGAGCGGGCGTGATCCTGGGAATCGAGACGAGCTGCGACGAGACCGCCGCAGCGCTCGTCACCGCCGGCGGCGAGATTCGCGCGAACGTCGTCTCCTCACAGGCCGAGCTGCACGCCCGCTTCGGCGGCGTCGTCCCCGAGGTCGCCTCGCGGCGGCATCTCGAGCTCGTCGCCCCCGTCGTGCGCGAGGCGTTGGCGGACGCGGGCGCGACGCTCGACGACGTCGAGCAGGTCGCCGTCACGCAGGGGCCCGGCCTCGTCGGTGCGCTGCTCGTCGGGCTCGCGGCGGCCAAGGCGGTCGCGTGGTCGCGCCGGCTCCCGCTCGTGCCGGTCGATCATCTCCGCGGCCACGTCGCCTCGCTCTACCTCGAGCCGGACGCCGTCGAGCCGCCGTTCCTGTGCCTGCTCGCGAGCGGCGGCCACACGTTGCTCCTCGACGTGCGCGGGTACGACGAGGAGCACGTGCTCGGGACGACGCTGGACGATGCGGCAGGGGAGGCGTTCGACAAGGGCGCGCGGCTGCTCGGCCTCGGCTACCCGGGCGGCCGCGAGATCGACCGGCTCGCCCGTGACGGCGACCCCGCGGCCTACGACTTCCCGGTCGCGCGCGTCCCGGGGCGAGACTTCTCCTTCTCCGGGCTGAAGACCGCGCTGCTGTACGCGACCCGTGACCTGACCGCGAGCGAGCTCGAAGCTCGGCGGGCTGATCTCGCTGCGTCGTATCAGCACGCCATCGTCCGCGCGCTCGTCGGGCGCGTGCGCGAGGCTGCGGCGGAGCTCGGGCCTCCGCGCATCGCCGTCGTCGGCGGCGTCGCGGCGAACTCGGAGCTGCGTGCCGCGCTTCCCGACGCCGCGCTGGCGCCGCTCGAGCTCTGCACCGACAACGCGGCGATGATCGCGTCGGCCGGGCGCTTCGCGGCACCGCTCGCGTATCCGGCGTACCTCGGCCTCGATGCGTACGCCTCGCGCTGAGGCGGGGTACGTCGCGGTCCTCGCGGTCCTCGCCGCCGCCGCGACGGCCGCGCTGCTCGCCGCCGGCGGCAGAGGCGCACAGGCTCCGTCGTTTGCGTCTTCCTCGGCGCAGTCGTGGCACGGTCTCGTCGGCTCGCGTCCGCGGGTGTCGCTGGGCCGGCGCGTCATCGTCGTGCTCAAGACGCCGTCGCTGGGAGAGCGCGTCGCAGCCGCCGGCGGCGCCGTGGACATCGAGCAGGAGCTGGCGTGGACGAAGGTCGTGGCGTCGGCGCAGCGGCTGCTCGTCTCGCGCCTGGCGCTCCGGGGCATCATCGTCCACCCGACCCTCAGCTTCACGCGCGTGCTCGACGGCTTCTCCGCCGTCGTGCCGGCGAGCGTCATCCCGGTCGTCGAGCGAGACACGGACGTCGCCGGCGTCTATCCGGTGCGGGTCGCATATCCGGTGACGATCCCTGCAAGCTCGCTGACCGCCGAAGCGGCTGACGCGGGCAGCGCGCTCGCCTCCGCCGGCATCGACGGGCGCGGAGTCACGGTGGCGATCCTCGACACCGGCGTGGATTCGCAACCGGCAGTGCTGCGGGGCCGAGTGCTGCCCGGGATCGATCTCGTCGGCGGCGACCCGGGAGCGCGCGCCGCCCCCTCGCCCGGGATGCCGTCGCAACTCGAGGAGCACGGCACCGAGATGGCCGGCATCGTTGCCCGCGTCGCGGCGGGCGCGGCCGTGCTGCCGATCCGCGTGGCCGGGTGGCAGCCCGATTCGTCGGGCACGTGGGCCGTCTACGCGCGCAGCGACCAGCTCATCGCCGGGCTCGACCGGGCCGTGGATCCCAACGGCGACGGGGATGCACACGACGCCGCGCGGATCGCGCTCGTCGCGCTGGCCGAGCCGTTCGCCGGCTTCACCGACGGGCCCGAGTCGCTCGCGGTCGCCGGCGCGCGCGCGCTCGACGTGCTCGTCGTCGCACCGGCGGGCAACGACGGGGCGACGGCTGCTGCGTACGGCGACGTCTCCGCTCCGGGCGGTGCACCGGACGCGCTCACCGTCGGGGCACTCGACACGCGGGCGGGCCAGGCCGATGCGCACGTGACCGTGCGCTCGGGGCTGCGCATCCTCCTCGACGCGACGATGCCGCTCGCCGGGGACAGCACACCCGCGCGCGCGCTCGACCTGCGGGTGGCGCGACCGCATCGCGGGCGGTCGGCGCTGACCGCGTTCTTCTCGCGCAGAGGGGGAAGCATCGTCGCCGGACGCGCGGCCCTTCTCGCCGCCGGCTCCTCGCCCGGACCGGCCGCGGAACGCGCGGCCGAGGCAGGCGCGTCCGCAGTGCTGCTCTACGGCCGCAGCGTGACGCTGCCCGCAGGCGGCCTCGGGCGAGGCGTGGACGTTCCCGTCCTGTCGCTGCCGCAGCGCGTCGCGCATCAGGTGCTCGAGCGGCTCGCAGCCGGTGCGCGCGTGACCGTCACGGTCGGAAGGGCGCACGAGCTGCCGAACGCGGAGGGGGAGCACGTCGCGCCGTTCTCGTCCACGGGGCTCGCGTTCGACGGCAGCGTCAAGCCCGACCTCGTTGCGCCCGGCGTCGGCGTCGAGACGGTCGGTACCGGAGGTGCGGTCACCGTCAGCGGCTCGAGCGTCTCGGCCGCCGTCGCCGCCGGCGCTGCAGCGCTGCTCGCGCAGGCCCGGCCCGCGCTCGGGGCGGACGCGCTCCGCGGGCTGCTCGTCGGGACCGCCCGGCCGGTCGAGCGCGATCCCGTCTCGGCGCAGGGCTCCGGCGCCCTCGACGCCGCGGCCGCGGTCGCGGGCGAGATGGCTGCCTATCCGGCAACGCTCGCTCTCGGGACGTCGACCGCGCCCGGCAGGAAGGTGCGCGCAGCGTTCACGCTCACGAATCTCTCCTCGCGCAGGCTGAAGATCGCGCTCGGGATCCGAACGCAGCACGAGGGCGCGGCCACCCTCGAGTTCACGTTGCGTCCGGCGCACCTCGTGCTCTCGCCGGGCCGCAGCGTCGTCGTGCACATCGACGCGCTCACGGCATCCCGGGCGATCGGGGATGAGACCGCCGACGGAGCCGTGATCGGGTCCCTCGCCGGCGGCGGAACGGTCCGCATCCCGTGGGCGCTCGCCTTCGACGCGCGGCCGGTCGACCTGATCGCACGCGCGTCGCTCTCCAGGACGGCGTTCGCGGCGTCGGACACGCGTCCCGCGCTGCTCACCCTGCAGGCCGGCCGCGTGATCGCATCAGGCGGCCGCATCGAAGTCCGTCCGCTCGCCCGCCTCGACGTGGTCCTCCGCCGCGCCGGCGGAGCGAGCCTCGGTCTGCTCGCGCGCGTCCGCGACGTGCTCCCGGGCCTGTACGCGTTCGGGCTCACCGGCCGCGGCCCCGGCGGCGCGCCGCTCGCGCCCGGCCGGTACGTGGCCGTCGTCCTCGCCTACCCGGCGGACGGCGGTCCGCCGAGCAGGAGAGAGCTCGGATTTACCCTCCGATGACCGGTCATATACTCGGATCCGAGGCTATGAATGTCCACCGGAGCCAGGCACCTGTGTCACGCGTGATGGAAGCAAGGGGTGAACGACCGGAGCCTGGCACCGGACAACGCCATCTGAAAGGGAGCGAACCGTGACCACAGTCGATGCGGGGGTCTCCCACCTCCGCGAGAACCCGTTCGAGATCGCCCGCAGCCAGCTTCAGCGGGTTGCCGAGGCATTCGACATCGACCCGAACCTCGTCGCCGTCCTCGGCGCCTGCAAGAAGGCCGTCGAAGTCTCCGTCCCGGTGAGCATGGACGACGGCCACACCCAAGTCTTCAAGGGCTACCGCGTCACGCACAACGTTGCGCGCGGCCCGTCGAAGGGCGGCATCCGCTACCACCCGGACGTCACCGTCGACGAGGTCAAGGCGCTCGCGATGTGGATGACGTGGAAGTGCGCGCTGATGGGCATCCCGTTCGGCGGCGCCAAGGGCGGAGTCGTGTGCGACCCGAAGCGCCTCTCGCGCGCCGAGCTCGAGCGGCTCACGCGGCGCTACACGAGCGAGATCATCAATGAGATCGGCCCGGAGAAGGACATCCCTGCGCCGGACGTCGGCACCGACGGCTCCGTGATGGCATGGATCTTCGACACGTACTCGATGAACAAGGGCCATTCCGTGCTCGGCGTCGTCACCGGCAAGCCGCTGACGATCGGCGGCTCGCTCGGCCGCGAGGAGGCGACCGCCCGCGGCGCGCTGTACTGCATCCGCGACGCGGTCGCGAAGCGGGACAGCTCCCTCGCCGGGATGCGCGTGGCCGTCCAGGGCTTCGGCAACGTCGGCAGCTTCCTCGCCAAGTTCCTGCACGAGGAAGGCGCGATCGTGGTCGCCATCTCCGACTCGACCGTCGCCCTGCACAACGCGAAGGGGATCGACGTGCCCGCGGCGTTCGCGCACAAGCGCGAGAACCGCACGCTGGCGGGCCTGCGGGACGCCGAGCAGATCACGAACGAGGAGCTGCTGCTGCTCGACGTGGACGTGCTCGCGCCCTGCGCGCTCGAGCAGGTGATCACCGAGCGCAACGCGGACCAGGTGAAGGCGTCGATCCTCTGCGAGGGCGCCAACGGGCCGGTCACGCCGGCCGCCGACGCGATCCTCGAGGACAAGGGCGTGCTCATCCTCCCCGACGTGCTCGCGAACGCCGGCGGCGTCGTCGTCTCCTACTTCGAGTGGGTGCAGGGCCTCCAGGAGTACTTCTGGAAGGAGGTCGAGGTGAACGCGAAGCTGAACGACATCGTCAGCCGTGCGTTCGAGGAGACCTGGGAGACGGCGCAGAAGCGCGACATGCCGATGCGCGTGGCCGCGTACGGCCTCGCAGTGCAGCGGGTCGCCGAGGCCACGGTGACGAGAGGGATCTACCCGTAGCGCAGGTCGTGCTGTACCACGCCGCGGGCTGCCATCTCTGCGAGCGCGCCCGCGGCGTGCTCGCAGAGCTCGAGGAGGAGCTCGGGTTCGAGCTGCGCGAGGTCGACATCACGGGCGACCCCGCCCTCGAGGCCGAATACCGCGAGTGGCTGCCGGTGGTGGAGATCGACGGCCGGCGCCGCTTCACGTACCACGTCCAGCCCGACGCCCTCCGGCGGGCGGTTGCACAAGCGGGCCGGTAGTCCGGCCTGCTAGAACACCTTCCGCTGTTACAAGCTCATGAGGAGGTCGCGTGGCGGATCGCCTGACCGTGGGCGTCGCCGCTCGCCTGTCGCGGTACCTCCAGGTGCTGACGCAGGCGCGGAAGATGGGAAAGATGCGCATCTCCTCGCAGGAGATCGCCGAGTACACGAACATCAACGCGACGCAGATCCGCCGCGACCTGTCCGCGTTCGGGAAGTTCGGCAAGCGCGGGGTCGGCTACAACATCGACTCCCTGCTGGGCGAGATCCGGAAGATCCTCCGCACGCAGGGCCAGCACAACATCGCGCTCATCGGCGCCGGTCGCCTCGGACAGGCGATCGCGAGCTCGCCGATCTTCGCCGAGCACGGGATCAACATCGCGGCCGTCTTCGACACCGACTCTGAGAAGCTCGGCCGTCCGATCGGTCACGTGACGGTCAGCGAGTACGGGCGCCTGCAGGAGGCCGTGCGCGACAAGAACATCATCGTCGGCGTGCTGGCGGTCCCCGCATCCGCCGCGCAGCGCGCAGCCGACGACCTCGTCGCGTCGGGCGTGAAGATCATCTTCAACTACTCGGAAGCGCTGCTCGAGACGCCGGCGGACGTGACGGTGCACACGTCGAACCCGGCGGTGGAATTGCTCTATGCCCTGTATTTCCACCTGACCTAGAACAAGACCGGTACCCGGTACTGCGCTGCGCGCGGAACCAGGTACCTGCTGTAGTTAGCGGCCTTGCGCATCCTCATCTGGCACGGGTACCTCCTCGGAGGTACGGGCTCCAACGTGTACACGCGTGCGCTCGCACGCGAGTGGAGCAACGCCGGGCACGACGTCACAATCGTCTGCCAGGAGCGGCATCCAGAGCGCTACGACATCGGCAACGCGCGCGTCGTCGTGCCGGAGCTGCCGGACCGGCTGCTGCCCGTTTTCGTCCTCGACCGCTACGAGGGGCTCGAGGCGAAGCTCTTGCAGGACTTCACGCCCGAGGAGCGCGAGCGCTACGTCGACGCAAACGCCGCCGCAGTGCGCGACCTGCTTCCGGCCGACCTCGTGTTCGCGAACCACGTTCTGCTCGGAGGGCCGGTCGCCGCCGCGAGCGGCGCGCGTTACGCCGTCAAGGCGCACGGCTCCGAGCTCGAGTACTCGATGCGTGGACGCCCCGAGCTCGCACGCTGGGGAGCCGAGGCGCTCGCCGGCGCCGACGCGATCTTCGTCGGCTCCATGCACATCCGCGCGGTGCTCGAAGACGTGGTCGGTCACGTCGACCGTGTCCACGAGGTGCCGCCCGGTGTCGACGTCGAGGAGTTCGTCCCCGAGGACCGGCTGCAGGCCTTCGCGCGACTGCTCATGGAGGCGGAGGACGACCCGCAGGACGGTGACGAGCGGCACCCGGATCCCGGCAACGCGGCCCGCTTCGAGCAGGCGTTCGCGCGCGACGAGCCGACGGCGGTCTACGTCGGCAAGCTGATCGAGAACAAGGGAGTGCAAGTTCTCTTCGAGGCGCTGCGGGGACTCGACGTCCGCGCCGTCGTCGTCGGCTTCGGCGACTACCGCGCGACGCTCGAGTCCATCGCGCCGCCGGGGACGCTCTTCACCGGCGCGCTCGAGCACCGGCACCTCGTTCACCTACTGCCGCTGTGCGACGTCGCCGTCGCCCCCTCGATCTTCCCCGAGGCCTTCGGGATGGTGGCCGCCGAGGCCGCGGCCGCGGGACTTCCGCCGGTGGTCGCCGCGCACTCCGGCCTCGCCGAGATCGCGGCGGGCGTGGGCTCCGAGTATCCGCCCGAGCTGTCGCACCTCACGTCCTTCCCGACCGGCGACGCGGACGCGCTGCGCGAGCGGCTGCGCGAGCTCTTCGCCCTGCCGGACGTCGAGCGGAGGGCCCTCGGCGCCGCCGCCCGCCGGGCGGTCGAGCGCAAGTGGAGCTGGCCGGCCGTGGCCGAGCGCTTGCTCGAGACCTTTCTTCCCTAGGCGTCGCTTGCGCTGCCGACCGGCCGACTAACCTTTTTGTAGTGGGCGACGAGCAGAAGGTCGGGTACGAGGAGCTCCTCGCCACCTCGCGGGCCGCGTTCGAGGCCGTCCCCGACTTCACCGTCGCGGTCGAGGAGGAGTTCGCGCTGCTCGACCCGGCGACGCTCGAGCTCGTCAACCGCTTCGAGGACGTCCAGGACGCCGCGAAGGGAACGGAGCTCGAGCCGCACCTCGTCGGCGAGCTGATCGCCTCCGAGGTCGAGGTGCGCACGGGCCGCTGCGACACGTTCGCCGAGGCGGCGGAGAAGCTCGGCGAGCGCCGAGTGCAGCTGCGCGGGCTGACCGAGTCGCTCGGCGTGGGACTGTCGTCCACCGGCACACATCCGTGGAGCCGGTGGCAGGACCAGCGCATCATCGACACACCGCACTACCGTCGCAACGACGAGCTCCTCCGCTACGTCGTGTGGCGCAACAACACGTTCGGGCTGCACGTCCACGTCGGCATCAACGGGGCGGACCGCGCCGTGCAGGTGAACAGTGCGCTGCGCAACTACCTGCCCGAGCTGCTCGCGCTCTCGTCGAGCTCGCCGTTCGTCGAAGGCGTCTTCACGCACTTGCATTCCGCCCGCACGGAGATCTTCACGCGCATGTTCCCGCGCTGCGGCATCCCGGACGTCTTCGCCGACTGGGAGGAGTGGGAGTCGTACGTCCGCTTCCTGTACGCGACCGGCTCCGTCACCGAGCACACGCAGATCTGGTGGAGCGTCCGGCCGCACCTTGCGTTCCCGACCGTCGAGATCCGGATCTGCGACGCGCAGCCCGAGCTCGGCGAGGCGCGCTCGCTCGCGGCGCTCTCCTACTCGCTCGCCGCGCGCATCGCCCGCGCACTCGACGAGGGCGAGCCGCTGCCGTCGTGGCCGAACCGCCTGCTGGAAGAGAACCTCTGGCGCGCGATTCGCTGGGGGCTCTCCGGCGAGCTGATCGACCTCGAGCGCGGCGAGCCCGTCCCGGCGCGCGGGCGACTCGAACAGCTGCTCGAGTGGGTGCGCCCGGTTGCCGACGAGCTCGGCGCGACGCCGTGGCTCGCGATCCCGGAGCGCACCGCCGCCGAGCGTCAGATCGCGCGGCACACGGAGGGGGCGACGATGGAGCAGATCTTCGTCGAGCAGATCGCGGCCGGGGAGCGCATCGCGGGTTGACCGTCGCCGCCGCGCTCATCGCCGCCGACCTCGCGCTGCAGCGGGGCGTCGCGCGATGGCACGGGGTGGGCGCGCCGCCGGCCGCAGTGGTGCAGGCCGCGGAGACGGAGCAGGGCATCGAGCTCCGCATGGCGCGCGACCCGCGGCTCGAGCGCGGCGTGCTCGCCAAGCTTCCCCTTGCACTCGCGCGGGACGTCGGCGACGACGTCGCCGCACGCCGCGACCTCCTCCTGCTCGCCCCGCACAAGCCGGGTCCGCCGGTTCGCCTCGGGCCCGCGCTCCCGATTGCCGAGCTGAGGAGCTACTACGCGGAGGCGGAGCGGCGAAGCGGCGTCGCCTGGCAGGTGCTCGCCGCGGTCAACTTCGTCGAGTCCGACTTCGGGCGCCTCCGGGAGTCCAGCGTCGACGGGGCCCAGGGCCCGATGCAGTTCATGCCCTCCACGTGGGCGACCTACGGGCGGGGCGACGTCCACGACCCGCACGCGGCCATCCTCGGGGCCGCCCGGTTCCTCCGGGCCGCCGGGGCCCCGGCGGCGGAGCGGGCCGCGCTCCTCCGGTACAACCCCTCCAGCCTGTACGTGGACGCGGTCGAGCGCCTCGCCGCCCGCATCCGGCGCGCCCCGGCGGCGCTGCTCGAGCTCTACGCCCGCGTCCCCCTCGTGAGATAGCATCCCGCCCGCGCCGGGAGTCCCCGGCGCTGACTTTGTGACAAGGAGAGCCCTCTAGCGATGAGCTGGTTCATGCATCACGCAACGCTGTTCGCGCTCCTGTGCGCAGGCGCCGCCGTTCTCTACGGCATCTACCTCACGACCTGGCTTCTGGCCCGGCCGGCCGGCACCGAGCGCATGCAGGAGATCGCCCGCGCCGTGCAGGAGGGCGCAGCCGCATATCTGCGCCGCCAGTACATCACGATCGCGATCGTCGCGGTCGTGCCGTTCCTCCTGCTCGGCTTCTACCACTCGCTCGGATGGGGGACTGCGATCGGCTTCCTGATCGGCGCGACCTTCTCGGCCGCGGCCGGCTTCATCGGGATGAACGTCGCCGTCCGCTCCAACGTGCGGACGGCGGAGGCCGCTCGCTCCGGGCTGCCGGCGGCGTTGAACGTCGCCTTCCGTGCGGGCTCGGTGACGGGGCTGCTCGTCGTCGGCCTCGGCCTCGCCGGCGTCGCCGGCTACTACTGGATCCTCGTCCAGGTGGTCAACCACTCGGCCGCGTCGGCGATCCACGATCTCATCGGCCTCGCGTTCGGCGGCTCGCTCATCTCCGTCTTCGCGCGACTCGGCGGCGGCATCTATACGAAGGCTGCGGACGTCGGCGCCGATCTCGTCGGCAAGATCGAGGCGGGCATCCCGGAGGACGACCCGCGCAACCCGGCGGTCATCGCCGACAACGTGGGTGACAACGTCGGCGACTGCGCCGGAATGGCGGCCGACCTGTTCGAGACGTACGCCGTGACCGCCGTCGCGGTGATGCTGCTCGGGATCACGGGCGCTGCCGCGACCACCGGCAAGAATCTGTTCCTCTATCCGCTCGCGATCGGCGGCGTATCGATCATCGCGTCGATCGTCGGCGTGCAGTTCGCACGCGTACGGCACGGCGGCAACATCATGAACGCGCTCTACCGCGCCGTTCTCGTCGCCACCGTCGTCTCGGCCGCGATCTTCATCCCGGTGACGAAGGCGTTCAGCACGAGCGGACGCTTCTCGTTCGGCCACCTGTACGGCTCGGCGCTTATCGGCCTCGCCGTCACCGCGCTGCTCGTCGGGATCACCGAGTACTACACGGGCACGCGCTGGAACCCGGTCAAGTCGATCTCGTCCGCGTCGCAGACCGGCCACGCGACGAACATCATCGAAGGGCTCGCCGTCGGCATGCAGGCGACCGCAGCGCCGGTGATCGTCATCGCGATCGGCATCCTGCTCGCGAACCACTTCTCCGGCCTGTTCGGCATCGGGGTCGCGGTCATGGCGCAGCTCTCGATGACCGGCCTCATCGTCGCGCTCGACGCATACGGACCGGTCACCGACAACGCGGGCGGCATCGCCGAGATGGCCGACCTTCCGCCCGAGGTGCGGGCGATCACCGATCCGCTCGACGCCGTCGGCAACACGACGAAGGCCGTGACGAAGGGCTACGCGATCGGCTCTGCCGCGCTCGCCGCGCTCGTCCTGTTCGGCTCGTACACCGACGGCATCCACACGCAGGCGAAGGTCGGATCCGGCCTCAGCCACGTGATCTTCCAGCTGTCGGACGCGTGGGTGATCGCCGGCCTGTTCATCGGCGGCCTCATGCCGTTCCTGTTCGCGTCGCTCGCGATGCAGGCGGTCGGTCGCGTCGGGGGCGAGGTGGTGCAGGAAGTGCGCCGCCAGTTCCGTGAGAACCCTGGGATCATGGAGGGCACGTCGCGGCCCGAGTACGGCCGCGCCATCGACATCGTCACGAAGTCGGCCATCCGCAGCATGCTCCTGCCGGCGATCGTGCCGATCGCGTTCCCGATCATCGTCGGAGTCATCAACGTGAAGATGCTCGGCGGCCTGCTGATCGGGACGATCGTCACCGGGCTGTTCCTCGCCATCGCGATGACCTCGGGCGGCGGCGCCTGGGACAACGCGAAGAAGCTGATCGAGGACGGCCTCTATGGGGGCAAGGGCTCGGACGCCCACCAGGCGGCGGTCACCGGCGACACGGTCGGCGATCCGTACAAGGACACCGCCGGCCCTGCGATCAACCCGATGATCAAGATCACGAACATCGTCGCGATCCTGATCATCCCGGTGTTGATCTCGATTCACGGCTAGCGCTCGTCTTCCTCCGGCGGCGGCCCTCGACGGCCGCCGCCGGAGTACCTTCTGTTCATGAAGCGCCTCGACTTCGTCGTGGGACTCCTGGCGAGCGTCGGCGCGGTCGTCGTCGTCTCCGGGGCGATCGAGGCGCTGCATCCGTACGTGCCGGTGCTCAGCCTCGGCGTGCTGTACGTGTTCGCGGTGCTGCCGGTCGCGGTCGCGTGGGGGCTCGGCTTCGCAGTCGCCGTGTCGGTCGCGAGCATGCTCGCGTTCAACTGGTTCTTCCTGCCGCCGAAGCACACGCTGCAGCTGCGGGACGGAGCGAACTGGCTCGCCCTCGCCGTCTACCTCGTGACCGCGGTCGTCGTCAGCGCCCTCGCCGCCCGGGCACGGCGCCGGCAGGAGGACAGCGAGCAGCGGCGGCGCGAGGCGGCCGTGCTCGCGGAGGCCGCTGGCGACCTGTTGCGCGGCACCGAGCTGGCCGCCGAGCTGGACAAGCTCGCCGACCTGACCGCGGACGCGCTGGGCGCGCGGGCGGCGCGCATCGAGCTCGACGATGCCGAGCCGGAGCCGGGGGAGCAGGCGATCCCGATCGAGGTTGGCCTGCGGCGGGTGGCGACCCTGCTCGTCGACGCGTCCGCAGCGCCGGACGCCGCCATCGTACGGCGATTCCTGCCCGCGCTCGCCGCCCTGCTGGCCGTCGCCGTCAGCCGGGCAGCGCTCGAGGCGGAAGCGCTCGAGGCGGAGGCGCTCCGGCGCAGCGACGTGATCAAGACGGCGCTCCTGCGCGCGGTCTCGCATGATCTCCGCTCGCCGCTGACCGCGATCGTCGCCAGCGCGGAGGCGCTCGCGAGCGACGAGGTCGAGCTCGAGGAAGGCGACCACGACTCGCTCGTCGCCGCCATCCGGGAAGAGGCCGCCCGGCTCGACCGCGTCGTCACGAACCTGCTCGACGTGTCGCGGCTCGAGGCCGGCGCGGTCGAGAGCCATCCCGAGCTGTGGTCGGTGGACGAGCTCGTCGGCCAGGCGCTCGACGCGGTCGGCGCCGACCCCGACCGGATCGTGGTCGAGCTCGACCCGCGCTCGCCGCCGGTGCGAGTCGATGCCGGCCAGATCGAGCGGGTGCTGGCGAACCTCATCGAGAACGCTCTGCGCTTCTCGCCCGGCGGGTCGCCCGTCGTCGTGCGCGCGGAGCACGGTGCGACCGAGCTGCGCATCCACGTCGTCGACCGCGGCCCGGGGATCGGCGCCGCCGACCGGGCGTCGATCTTCCAGCCGTTCCGGCGCGCGGCCGGCGGGGGCTCCGGCCTCGGCCTGGCGATCGCACGCGGCTTCGCCGAGGCGAACGGCGGGCGCCTCTGGACGCAGGAGGACCCGGCCGGCGGGCACTTCGTCCTTGCACTCGCCACCGAGGCCCAGCCGGCCTTGCGCGCATGAGCGGCCGCGTTCTCGTCGTCGACGACGAGCCGCACATCCTGCGCGCGCTCCGGGCGAGCCTGCGTGGCGCCGGGTACGAGGTCGACACCGCCGACACGGCCGAAGGCGCGCTCACCGCGGCCGCGCTCGC